>DATBTJ010000047.1:0-14905 GCA_036559305.1 Jatrophihabitans sp. | reverse complement strand
CATGACCTCGCGACACACGGACAACTTTGCGGTTGGGGTTGGGGACGGGGGCGGGGTCAGCGCGGAATGCTCAGGACCTGCCCGACCCGGATGACGTTCGGGTTGTGGATCGCGTGGCGGTTGTGGTTCCACACGGCCCGCCAGCCACCGGCGACGTGAAACCGGCGCGCGATCGTGCCCAGCGTGTCCCCGGAGTTCACGCGGTAGTGCGTGCCGGATGCCCGCTTGTGCCGCGCTCCGTGGTGGTGCACCCGGGTGTGGTGGCGGTGCTTGCGGATCCGGTGGTGCCGCGACGACGTGACGTGCGTGCCGCCGGCGTGCCGCGGCAGCGGGCGCGAGGTGGCGTGCCCGCTCGAGCGGGTCAGCCCGGCACGCGGGCCGCAGACCGGCCAGGCACTCGGGCCTTGAGCTGCGAGGACGCGCTGCGCGACGGTGATCTGCTCGAGCCGGCTCGCGAGATCGGCACGCGGGGCGTACATGCGGCCGTGGTAGGCCGACCACGTCGACTGCGAGAACTGCACGCCGCCGTAGAAGCCGTTGCCGGTGTTGATGTGCCAGTTGTTGCCGCTCTCGCAGGACGCGACGCGGTCCCAGACGCTGCCGGCCTGGGCGTCGGCTGCAGGCGCGGCGATGACCGCGGCGCCGGCAGCGCCGACAAGGCCGGCTGCCGCGACACCGGCAGCCACACCCTTGCCGACGGGGATGCGCAGCTCGGCGAGACGGCTCTCGCGCAGCGCACGGTGTTTTGCTCGGTACATACCGGGGGTGTCCTCTCGGGCGGGGGGCGTCCGCGGGGCGTATCACGAAACGGTTACGAGAACACACGGTAAAGCACCGGTCGCGCATTACCAAAATTGCATTCAGATTAACGCGACTGTGATATCAACCGGAAAATTTGCGGCTAAATGGGACGTTTCGCCAACACTTACGCCCTGGTTCGGACCGCGTCGAGGCGGCCTTGCAGGAACTCCCGCTCGACCGCGTTCCCGGTCAGGTGCAGGGCCTCGATGTAGGCCGCGGCCGCCTCGTCGCGGCGGCCCAGCCGGTGCAGGAAGTCCGCCCGCGCCGCCGCCAGGTAGCCGTAGCCGGCCAGCTGCGGCTCGTCCGCGAGCTCGTCCAGCGCCGCGAGGCCGGCGGCGGGACCCGAGGCGAACCCGACCGCGACCGCCCGGTTGAGCGCGACCACCGGCGAGGGCCAGATCTCGCCGAGCACGCCGTAGAGCGCGACGACCTCGGCCCAGTCGGTCTGTTCCCAGCTCGGCGCGTCCGCGTGGACGGCGGCGATGGCCGCCTGCAGCGCGTACCGGCTCGGCGGGCGGTGGCGCAGCGCCTCGCGCACCAGCGCGACGCCTTCGGCGATCTCGGCGGCGTCCCAGCGCTGGCGGTCCTGGTCCTCGAGCAGCACCAGCCGGCCGTCGGCGGAAAGGCGTGTGGTCCGGCGCGCGTCGGTCAGCAGGATGAGCGCGAGCAGGCCCGCGACATCGGCCGAGCCGGGCAACAGCGCGCGCAGCATGCGGGCCAGATCAACGGCGCGCTCGACCAGGTCACGCCGCACCAGGTCGGCGCCGGCGGGCGCGGTGTGGCCGGTGGTGAACAGCAGGTGCACGACCTCCGCGACGGCGGCGATCCGCTGCGGCAGTTCACCGGCCGACGGAACCCGGTACGGGATGTGCGCCGCGGCGATCTTCTTCTTGGCCCGGGTGATCCGCGCGGCCATGGTCGGCTCGCTCACGAGGAACGCGCGAGCCACCTCGGCCGTCGACAGCCCGCACAGCAGCCGCAGCGTCAGCGCGACCTGCGCCTCGCGCGAGAGCGCCGGGTGGCAGCAGGTGCAGATCAGCCGCAGCCGGTCGTCGACGATCTCACCGTCGGCCGGCTCGGCGGGCGGCGCGACGTCGTCCATCACCAGTTCGGGCAGCGCCCGCCGGAACAGCGCGTCCCGACGCAGGACGTCGAGGGCGCGGTTACGGGCCGCCGTGGTCAGCCACGCCGCCGGCTTGGCCGGTATGCCGCCCTCGGCCCAGCTGCCGAGCGCGCGGGCATAGGCGTCCTGCACACACTCCTCGGCGAGATCGAGGTCGCGGGTGACGCGCACCGTCGCGGCGAGCACGAAGCCCCACTCGCGGCGGTGTGCGTCGGCAACCGCGGCCGCGACCGCAGCCCGGGTCGTCGGCCCGCTCGCCGGGTCTGCGGTCAGTTGAAGACCATGATCGGACGGACTTCGAGCGCGCCGGCGAGCACCGGCACCTGCTTGGCGAGCTCGATCGCCTCGTCCAGATCGGCGGCCTCGACCAGGTAGTAGCCGCCGAGTGCCTCCTTGGTCTCGACGAACGGGCCGTCGGTGACGGTGCAGGCGCCGCTGCCATCCGGGCGGACGGTGGTCGCGGTCGCCGCGGCCTGCAACGCGTTGCCCCCGAGGACGGCCTTCTCGTTCTTGTCGCTGAACGCGTTGTGGCCGGCCATCACCGAGTCCATCGTCGCCTTGTCGGCGTTCTGGTAGGCGGCCTCGTCGTCGTAGATGAGGATCAGGAACTGCGACATGGGTGACTCCCTCGCTCGTCCGGCCCGCCTTGTTCGGGCCGGCTCGATTATCCGACGAAGCGGGCCGGACGTAATCGACAGCGCCGCCCGATCCGCTGGATACGCTCGACCCGTTATGGACTGGAATCTGCGCACCTGCGCCCGCCGCGATCATGTCACCTACGCACCCGACGAGCCGGAATACCGCGCGAAGCTCCAGGCGGACACCCCGCTGGGCTCAGGCTGGCGCTGTCTGCGTTGCGGCAGCTACGTCCTCGGCGAACCGAACGGGCGCGGGCCCGCCGACGACGCACCCGTGCTGTTGCGCGGCAAAGCGCTGCGCAGCGCGTTCATCCTGCGCGGGCTCGCGATCGAACGCTGGTTCCGCGCTCTGGTGCTCGCGCTGCTCGGCGTCGCAGTGCTCAGGCTGAAGAGCACCCAGGTGAGCCTGCAGGACCTGTTCCGCCAGGACCTCAAGGCCCTCGACCCGTTCTTCCGGCAGGTCCACTTCCGGGTGTCGGACTCGAGCACCATCACCTCGATCCAGAAGCTGCTGCACACCAAGTCCTCGACCCTGACGATCATCGGGATCGCGCTCATGCTCTACGCGGCGCTGCAGCTCGCCGAGGGGATCGGCCTGTGGTCGCTGAAGCGCTGGGGCGAGTACGTCGCGGTCGTGGGCACCACCGCGTTCATCCCGCTGGAGGTCTACGAGATCGTCGACAAGGTCAGCTGGCTGAAGATCGTCATCTTGCTGATCAACATCGTCGCCGTCGCGTATCTGCTGTTCTCGAAGCGGTTGTTCGGCATCCGCGGCGGCCACCGCGCCTACGAGGAGTCCCTGCACGAGGCGTCCCTGCTCGAGGTGGAGCAGTCGTCGGCCGCGCCGAGCGGTCACTCGATGGGGTGATCGGTGTCTCGCAACGCGTCGAGCGCGACCGGGTACATGCGCGCCTTGATGATGCCCAGCGTCGGGCCCGCCTTGCTCGCCAGCGGACGGGCCAGCTCGATCGCTGAGGACAGCACGTCGTCCTCGTGCGCAACGGCGTCGACGATGTCGGCCGCGAGGGCGTCCGTCCCGCCGTAGCGACGACCGGTCGTCATCGCCTCGTGCGCGGTCCGCGGGGTGAGCTTGCCCTGGATCAGCCCGGACATGCCGCGTGTGAACGGGATGTTGATGTCGACCTCGGGCAGGCAGACGTAGCCGCGGTCGGCGCGCATCACGCGGAAGTCATGGGCGAGCGCGAGCATCGCGCCACCTGCGAAGGCATGCCCCTGGACCGCCGCCACCGTCGGCACGGGGAGCGCGAGCAGCCGGGCGAGCAGGGCGTGGACGTCGATCACGTACTCGATGAAGCGCTCGCCGTTCTGCGCGAGCCACTCGAGGTCGAGGCCGTTGGAGAAGAACTTGCCGGTCGCGGTCGTGACGAGCGCACGTGGGCCCTCGTCGGCGTCGATCGCGGCGATGTGCGCCTGCATCGCTTTGAGCCAGTCGGGATGGAAGCGGTTCTCGGTGTCACCGAGGTCGAGGACGTAGACCTCGCCGTCGCGGTCGAGGGTGGGCATTGCGCGATCGTAGGTGATGCAAGATGGAGACGTGCCGGACAACGACCTGTTGCCCCTGCTGCGCGCGCGGCTGGTCGGGCTGTTCTCTCCGCTGCTCGCTGACACGAGCGCGACGATCCTGTTCACCGCGGGCGGTCTCGCGACCTGGACGGTCGAGATCGACCGTGGGCGGGCGTCGGCCAGGGTCGGCAGCCCCGGTTCGCCGACCACGACCGTGCGCGCGCCGGTGCCGGTGCTGACCGAGGTGGTCTCCGGCCGGCGCAGCGGGGTCGAGGCCTTCCTCGCCGGTGACCTGACCGTCCGCGGCAACCTCGCGCTCGCGCTGCAACTGGACGGGTTGTTCCCCGGCGATCCGGCCGACGACACGCGCACGCTCACCCGGTCGGCCCAGGCCGACGGGATCGAGACCTTCTACCTCGAGTCCGGCCCGCACGACGCGCCGCCGGTCGTGCTCGTCCACGGCCTGTCGGCGACCAACGCCTCGATGCTGCCGATGATCCCGGAGCTGGCGAACTCCTACCGGGTGCTCGCGCCCGACCTGCCCGGCCACGGCGGCACGCAGGCCACGCCCGAGCAGCACGGCGCCGCCTACCTCGGCAGGTGGCTCGCGGCGTTCCTGCGCGAGACGTGCGACCGGCCCGCGATCCTGATCGGCAACAGCCTGGGCGGGCGCACCGCGCTGCAGGCAGCCCTGGACGCGCCCGACGCGGTGCGCGGGCTGGTGCTGCTGTGCCCCGCGGTCGCGTTCCGCAAGCTGCGCCAGCTCGCCCCGTTGGTGCGGCTGGTGCCCGATCAGCTCGTCGCGCTGCCGATGTTCTTCCCGCGCACGCTGGCGATGCGCGGGCTGCGCAACCTGTTCTCGGACCCATCGCGGTTGCCGCAGACCTGGTACGACTCGGCGATCGACGAGTTCGAACGGGTGCTGGGCAAGCGCGCGAACCGGCTGGCCACGTTCTCGGCCCTGCGCAACATCTATCTCGACGAACCCTTCGGCGACAACGGATTCTGGGACCGCCTGCCCGGCTTGCAGCCACCGGCCCTGTTCCTCTGGGGCGACCGCGACGTGCTCGTGCCGGCCGGATTCGGCCGGTTCGTCACCGAGGCGCTGCCGCACGCCCACTCGGTCGTCCTACCCGACTGCGGGCACGTCCCGCAGTTCGAGCACCCCGAGCTGACGCTGCGCTACACGACCCGGTTCATCGAATCCCTCGCGTCATGACGGATTCGGACGGCCTGCTCGCCGCACTGCCGCCGCTGGATCGGTCGGTGCGCGCGGCCTACCTCGACCGGCTCGGGCTCAGCCCCGCCGCGCCGTCGGCCGACGCGCTCCGGTCGGTCGTGAACCGGCACGTCGAACGGGTCCCCTACGAGACGCTGTGGATCCAGACCGGCGAGCTCTGGGGTATCGACCCGCACGTGTCTGCGCGGCGCATCGCGACCACCTCGCGCGGCGGCTACTGCTACCACCACAACGGTGCCCTCGGGTTGCTGCTGCGCTCGCTGGGCTTCGAGGTGCACGCCCACGTGGGTGCGGTGCACGGGCCGGACGGCCCGGTCGCGGACGAGGCGGCCAACCACCTCGTGCTGAGCGTGGGCGGGCTGCCGACCGGCACCAACCCGGGCGGGACGTGGTACGTCGACGCCGGCCTCGGCGACGCGCTGCACGACCCGCTGCCGCTGGTCGCGGGCAGCTACCGGCAGGACCCTTTCCAGCTCACGCTGGAACGCACCGACGCCGGGTGGCACCTCGTGCACGATCCGTCCGGCGGGTTCCGCGGCATGCACTGGACCGACGGTGCGGCGCGACTGACCGATTTCGCCGAGCGACACGAATACCTGTCGACGTCGCTGGAATCCGGCTTCGTCACGGTGCCGATGGCCGAGCGGCGCGACGCGACCGGCGTCGACATGGTGCGCGGGCTGGTGCACACGCGGATCGGCTCCGGCGCGGGTACCGACGAGCCGGTGCGCACCGAGAACGAGTACTTCGACCTGCTCGCCGGCGCGCTCGGAATGCAGTTCGAGCCGCAGCTGCGCCCGCGGCTCTGGCAGGCCGCGCAGGCGGCGCACCGCGCGTGGCTGGCCGCGCAGGGCGAGGGCCGCTAACCCTCCGCCCAGGCGAGCACCCGCTTCGCGCGCAGCGTGTTCCACCGGCTCGGCCGGCCGTCGCCGTCCTCGAGCGCGAAGTGCATCGCACCCGGATGGGTGTTCTCGAGCGGCCAGGTGCCGTCGGCGCCGCGCTTCGACCGGACCAGGTCGAGCGCCTCGTGGATCCGCTCGTCCGGCGCGCCGCCGGCCGCGCGGAAATGGTCGAGCCCGCGCAGCACGTCGTAGTGCCACTGCGTCGGGAACGAGAACTGCAGCCACGCCTGATCGGCGACCTCGCCGGTGCGCAGGCGCCGGAACAGCCGGCGCTCGAGCAGGTACTGCTCACCACGCTCACGCGCGTCGCCGACGTCGTGCGCGCCGCCGGCGCGGTCGTACTCGAGCAGCCCCTCGAGCACGCAGATGGTCGAGTGGAACGACGAGCGCACCGAACCGTTCTCGGCCTCGCAGTTCCAGCCGCCGTCGGCGAGCTGCTCGCCGAGCAGGCGCGCCACGAGGTCGTCGACCGCGACGCCGAAGTAGGCGCCGATCGCGACCGTGCGGCCGTTGATGCACGGCTCGACCTCGCCGTCGAAGAAGGCCAGCGTGTCGTCGTACTCCCAGCGGCAGTTCTCGGCGACCTGGGCGATCGCCGCGCGTACGTCCGGGTCGCCCGGATCGACGCCGAAGTCGCGCAGCAGCGCCAGGCTCGGCAGCGTCGAGGTCCACGGCTGGCCGGCGGAGAAGTCGCCGCGGAAGTCGGCCGGGAAGCACGCGCCGCCCGCCCACCGGCCGTCCGGATCGCGGACGGCGAGCAGCCGCGCGCCCCAGCCCTCGGTCGCCACCAGCGCGCGAGCGGCCGCAACCTCGTCGGCGGGTGCGTCGGTCAGGTCGCGCAGCGCCTGCCACCGCACGGCGGGGTCGGACTCGAGCAGCCACGCCGGCACAGCGATCATGTCCATGGCCGCGAACCTAGCGCCGGCCACGGACAGCGGGAAGTGTCCGAGCGCTCCCCTACGGTGAGCCTCGTGCATGAGCTCTCGGCCCGCGACGCACGCCGCATCGCCGTGCGCGCGCAGCTGCTCGACGCCGATCGCCCCAGCGACCTGTTCGAGCTCGTGCGCCGGCTCAGCTTCCTGCAGAACGATCAGACGGCGGCGGTCGCCCCCAATGCCGAGCTGGTGGTCTGGAGCCGGATCGGGTCGTCGTGCCCGAACGGCACCGTCACGACGGCCTTCGAGGAACAAGCGCTCATCGATCTGCACGGGTTGCTGCGCCTTCCCGAGGATCTCGCGTTGTTCACCGCCGAGATGGCCGAGTGGCCGGGCCTGGGCGACGTGCCGGCGTGGCTGGCGGGTCAGGCGCGCTGGGTGCAGGCGAACACCGCTTTTCGACGCGACATCCTCGAGGAGTTGCGGCGCGACGGCCCGCTGACCGGCAAGCAGCTGCCTGATACCTGCGAGGTGTCGTGGAAGTCGTCCGGCTGGAACAACAACCGCAACGTCGTGATGATGCTCGAGATGCTCGTGCAGAAGGGCGAGGTCGCGGTGGCCGGGCGGCGCGGCCGCGAGCGGCTGTGGGACCTCGCCGAACGCGTCTACCCCGACGACGAGCCGGTCCCCACCGCGCAGGCGTTGGCCATCCGCAACGAGCGACGGCTGCACGCGCTCGGCATCGCCCGTCCGCAGGGCACGGCGAGCCCGGGCGAGCCGAACGGGGTGGAGGAAGCCGGCGAGCCCGCGGTGATCGACGGCGTCAAGGGCACGTGGCGGGTCGACCCGTCCCATCTCGACGGTCTGTCCGGCGCGCGCTTCCGTGGCCGCGTCGCGGTCATCTCACCGCTCGACCGGATCGTGTTCGAGCGCAAGCGGATGGAGGACCTCTTCGACTTCGACTACCAGCTCGAGATGTACAAGCCCGCGCACACCCGCCGCTGGGGGTACTGGGCGATGCCGATCCTGTCCGGCGACAGGTTCGTCGGCAAGGTCGACGCGACCACCGAGCGCAAGCATCATGTGTTGCGTGTCGACGCGATCCATCAGGACGTCGCGTTCGGCACGACATTGACGGCGAAGGTGCACCGCGAGCTGGCCGATCTCGCCCGCTGGCTCGCCGTGGACCTGGTGCTGCCGGACCGATGACAAGGGAGACCAGCGATGGCCGAGGCTGAGAAGGCGACAAAGAAGGCGGCGAGCCGATCGGGCTTCACCGCCGAGGAACGCGCGGCGATGAACGACCGCGCGCAGGAGAACCGGCGCGCCCGCACCGCGAGCAAGAGCGACGGCACGGCCGACCTCCTCGCCAAGATCGCCGAGATGCCGACCCACGACCGTGAGCTCGCCGAGCGGCTGCACGCGCTGGTCACCGACGTGGCGCCGGAGCTCACCTGCCGTACCTGGTACGGCATGCCCGCCTATGCCAAGGACGGCGACGTCGTGTGCTTCTTCCAGAGCGCCGCGAAGTTCAAGAGCCGCTACGCGACCCTGGGCTTCAGCGACAAGGCCGCCCTGGACGACGGCGCGATCTGGCCGACCTACTTCGCCCTCGCCGAGTGGACACCGGCGGTCGAGAAGCAGCTGCGCGCCCTGGTCGCGAAAGCCTTCGGCTGACCGGTCGTGGTCGCGCGCACCCGCCGTTATGATCATGAAATTCCGACCACGCGACCGGCGTGGCGCAGTCAGCGGAGGGTGCCATGAGCTATCCGGGCGACGGGACGGGCGGCTGGCAGCCGCCGAACCAACCGCCGTACGGTCAGGCACCCGCCGGACCCCCGCAGTACGGGCAGCCGCAGCCGCAGTACGGGCAACCCCACTACGGGCAATCCCAGCCGCAGTACGGGCAGCCGCACCCCCAGTACGGGCAACCCCAGTACGGGCAGCCCCCGTACGGCCAGCAACAACCGTTCGGCACCCCGCCGGCGAATGCTGCGCCGAGCGGCTATCCCCCGCCCGGCGGCACTGGCGGGCGGTCCTCGACCACCACGATCATCGTCGTGATCGCCGTGCTGGTGCTCGCGGGGTTGGGCGTGGGCGGGTACTTCCTGTTCGCCGGCGGCAGCGACAGCGCTTCGTCCGCCTCGTGCCCGAACCTCGACGGGTTGGCCAATTCGGTGCAGGGCAAGGCAACGATCCACCTCGAGCCGGGCGGCAGCGCTCCGAACGGGGTCGAGCTACCGCCGGGCAAGCCGTCGCTGGTGTGCACCGGCACGATCGCCGTGCATTTCGACCAGAGCAACGGCGCGCACGGCACCTCGTCCCACATCACCAGCGTCACCTACCCCGGCGTGAGCGTCGACTCCGAACGCAACCGGTTGCACGCCGCGGGCTGGACCTGCGTGAGCCGTTCCTACACCGCCTGCGCGAAGGTGAGCACCAGCCGCCCGACCACCGCGGTTCTGGTGCCGCAGGCAGGCGGGCTGGCGATCGTCGTGGGGTCCGGCTGAGCACGATCGCCTTCACAGCGAGGCGATGAGCTCCTCGGCGGCGGTGTAGGGGTCGCTCACGCCGTCGACCACGCGCGCGGCCGCCGCGTCGAGAGCCGTCGACCCGTGCACGGCGGCGAAGCGCTGGCGCACCTCGCCCAGCGCGATCGCCTCGATCTCGGTCGCGGCACGCGCGCGGCGGCGCCGCTCGAGCTCGCCGTGCTCGTCCATCCAGCCGCGGTGCTTCTCGATGGCCGCGACCAGGTCGTCGATGCCCTCGTTCCGCGCGGCGGACGTCTTCACGATCATCGGCCGCCAGGCGCCGGCGGTGCTGTGCCGGCCACCGAGCGACTGCATGTAGCGCAGGTCGCGCGCCACCTGGTCGGCGCCGTCGCGGTCGGCCTTGTTGACGACGAACACGTCGGCGATCTCGATGATCCCGGCCTTGGCCGCCTGGATCCCGTCGCCCATGCCGGGTGCCAGCACCAGCAGCGTCGTGTCGGCGAGCGAGGCGATCTCGACCTCGGCCTGCCCGACGCCCACCGTCTCGACGAGGATCACGTCGCACCGCGCGGCGTCGAGCACCCGCAGCGCCTGCGGCACCGCCGCCGACAGCCCGCCCAGCTGACCCCGTGAGGCCATCGACCGGATGAACACGCCCTCGTCGGTGGCGTGGTCCTGCATCCGCACGCGGTCGCCGAGCAGTGCGCCGCCGGAGAACGGCGAGGACGGATCGACCGCGAGCACGCCGACCGTCTTGCCGGCACCGCGCAGGGCGCCCACCAGCGCCGAGGTGGTCGTCGATTTGCCCACGCCGGGCGCACCGGTGAGGCCGACGATCTGGGCGTGTCCGCCGTGCGGGGCCAGGGCCGCGGCGACCTCACGCAGGCGCGGCGAATCGTTCTCGACGAGCGAGATCAGCCGCGCGACGGCGCGCTTGTCCGACTGCCGGGTGCGTTCGACCAGTTCGGTGAGGTCGACGGTTCGGCGCGGCACCTACGCGGGGACGTGGAGGATCAGTGCGTCGCCCTGGCCGCCGCCACCGCACAGCGCGGCCGCACCGGTGCCGCCGCCGCGACGCTTGAGCTCGAGGGCGAGCGTGAGCGCCAGACGTGCCCCGGACATGCCGATCGGGTGGCCGAGCGCGATCGCGCCGCCGTTGACGTTGACGATGTCCGGGCCGACGCCGAGATCCTTCATCGACTGGATGCCGACGGCCGCGAACGCCTCGTTGATCTCGATGAGGTCGAGGTCGGCGACCGACAGGCCTTCCTTGCCCAGCGCGTGCTGGATCGCGTTGGACGGCTGCGACTGCAGCGAGTTGTCCGGGCCGGCGACGTTGCCGTGGGCGCCGATCTCGGCGAGCCAGCTCAGCCCGAGCTCCTCGGCCTTCGCCTTGCTCATCACCACGACCGCGGCGGCACCGTCGGAGATCTGCGACGCGGACCCCGCGGTGATCGTGCCGTCCTTGTTGAACGCCGGACGCAGCTTGGCCAACGACTCGGCGGTCGTGTCGGCGCGGATGCCCTCGTCCTCGCGGAACTCGATCGGATCACCCTTGCGCTGCGGGATCTGCACCGGCGCGATCTCCTCGTCGAACACGCCGTTCTTCTGCGCGACCGCGGCACGCTGGTGCGAGCGGGCGGCGAACTCGTCCTGCTCCTCGCGACCGAGGGACAGCCTCTTGTTGACGTTGTCGGTGCTCTCGCCCATCGGGATGTGTTCGAAGATGTCGGTCAGGCCGTCGAAGGCCATCGCGTCTAGCATCTCGATCGAGCCGTACTTGTAGCCGGCGCGCGATTTGGGCAGCAGGTGCGGCGCGTTGGTCATCGACTCCTGGCCGCCGGCCACGATGATGTCGAACTCGCCGGCCCGGATCAGCTGGTCGGCCACGGCGATCGCGTCGAGACCGGACAGGCACACCTTGTTGATGGTGAGCGCCGGGACGGACAGCGGAATGCCCGCCTTGTGCGCGGCCTGCCGGGCCGGGATCTGCCCGGCGCCGGCCTGCAGCACCTGCCCCATGATCACGTACTGCACCTGGTCCGGAGCCACCCCGGCCCGCTCGAGCGCGGCCTTGATCGCGAGGCCGCCGAGGTCGGCCCCCGAGAAGTCCTTCAGCGATCCCATCAAGCGGCCCATCGGCGTCCGTGCGCCGTGAACGATGACCGATCCAGCCATGAGCTGCCTCCTCGTGGATTTGCTGCCCACCATAGCCACGCGACACCCGGGGCTGCTGTGACCAGTGGCACGCGAACAGGACCAATAACGCTTGCAGTTGGGACGATGACGCGATGGAAGCGCTGTTCACGCAGATCGATCACGTCGGCATCGCCGTTCCCGACCTCGACGAGGCGATCGCCTTCTACCGCGACACATTCGGCGTCCGGAGTGTGCACGAGGAGGTCAACGAGCAGCAGGGCGTACGCGAGGCGATGCTCGCGGTCGGCGACGGCTCGACGCGCATCCAACTGCTGGCGCCCCTGTCGCCGCAGAGCACGATCGCGAAGTTCATCGACCGCAACGGTCCCGGCGTGCAACAGGTCGCCTACACCGTCACCGACATCGAGAAGGTGTCCGACACCTTGCGGACCCGCGGCCTGCGACTGCTCTACGACGAGCCTCGTTCGGGGACGGCCGGCTCGCGCGTCAACTTCGTCCACCCGAAGGACGCCGGCGGGGTGCTCGTGGAACTCGTCCAGCCGGCGGACTAAGTTACTGTCCGGTAACATCGAGGACCCCGTCCCGGACCGACCCGAAAGGCCTTGTCGACGTGGATGACATCCGCACCGCGATCCTGACCGACCAGCTCGACTCGATCGGCGAACTCCCCGTTCCCGCGACCTACCAGGCACAGCTGGTGCGTGCCGACGAGGTCGACATGTTCGACGGCATCCCGAGCAAGGAGAAGGACCCGCGCAAGAGCCTGCACCTGCAGGAGGTGCCGACCCCCGAGCTCGGCCCGGGCGAGGCGATCGTCGCCGTGATGGCCAGCGCCATCAACTACAACACGGTGTGGACGTCCATCTTCGAGCCGGTGTCCACGTTCGGCTTCCTGAAGCGCTACGGCGCGTCGTCCTCGCTCGCGGCCAAGCACGATCTGCCCTACCACGTGGTGGGTTCCGACCTTGCCGGCGTCGTGCTGCGGGTCGGACCGGGCGTCACGCGATGGAAGGCCGGCGACGAGGTCGTCGCGCACTGCCTGTCCGTCGAGCTCGAGGACCCGCAGGGCCACGACGACTCGATGATGGATCCGCAGCAGCGCATCTGGGGCTTCGAGACCAACTTCGGCGGCCTGGCCGAGCTGGCGCTGGTCAAGTCCAACCAGCTCATGCCCAAGCCCGCGCACCTCACGTGGGAGGAAGCGGCGGCACCGGGCCTGGTGAACTCGACCGCCTACCGGCAGCTGGTCAGCCACCACGGCGCGAACATGAAGCAGGGCGACACCGTGCTCATCTGGGGCGCGTCCGGCGGGCTCGGCGGGTACGCGACCCAGTACGCGCTCAACGGCGGCGCGATTCCGATCTGCGTGGTCTCCTCGCCGGAGAAGGCCGAGATCTGCCGGGCGATGGGCGCCGAACTGATCATCGACCGCAGTGCTGAGGATTACCGGTTCTGGAAGGACGGCGAGCAGCAGCCGTCGGAGTGGAAGCGGTTCGGCAAGAAGATCCGCGAGCTGACCGGGGGCGACGACATCGACATCGTCTTCGAGCACCCGGGACGGGAGACCTTCGGCGCCAGCGTCTTCGTCACCCGGCGCGGCGGCACCATCACCACGTGTGCGTCCACCTCGGGCTACATGCACGAGTACGACAACCGCTACCTGTGGATGACCCTCAAGCGGATCATCGGGTCGCACTTCGCGAACTACCGCGAATCGTGGGAGGCGAACCGGCTCATCGCAAAGGGTGCGATCCACCCCACGCTGTCGCGGGTGTACCCGCTGGCCGAGACCGGCCAGGCTGCCTTCGACGTGCACCGCAACATGCACCAGGGCAAGGTCGGCGTGCTGTGTCTGGCGCCCGAGGAGGGCCTCGGCGTGCGCGACGAGGCGCTGCGGGCCAAGCACCTCACGGCCATCAACCGCTTCCGCGGGGTCTGATCCGCGACCGGAGAAGGTTGGTCACCCACCCCGGTGCAGTGGGACAATCACGGCATGGTCGATCGACGTGCAGACAGCAGCCTCAACACCGACGTCCTGCCGATGCTGACCGACGCCAACCCTGGTTTCGATTCCGTCATGCGCGGATACGACCGGGCGCAGGTGGACGCCTACCTGTCCCGGCTGGACGCCGACATCCGTTCCGCGAACTCCGAACGCGACGCGGCCGCAGCACGCACCGCCGATCTCGCCGCACAGCTCGCGAGCTCGCAGGCGCAGATCGAGTCGTTGCGGCGCCAGCTGCGTTCGGCGACCGAGGACATCACCGCCGACAACGTCGACTCGCACATCAACGCCATGCTCAAGGCGGCGCAGACCGAGGCCGCGCTGTTGCGCTCGAACGCGCACGAGGAGGCCGAGCGCATCCGCAACGGGGCCTCGGACGCCTCGGCCCGCACCCGGGCCGCAGCGCAGGCCGAGGCCGAGCGGATCACCGAGGCGGCGAAGGTGCGGCAGGCGCAGGCCGACGACCTGTTCCGCACCCGGATGGCCGAGATCGACAAGCATCGCGCCGAGGTCGAGGCGGAGCTGGCCGAGTCGCGGGCGCGGACCGAGAGCGAGGAGGCCGAGCTCACCCGCGCCGCCGAGGCCGCGCGCAACCAGCTCGACGCCGACGCCGCGAGCGAGCGGGCCCGCGTCGACGCCGAGACCGACGCCCGGCGCAAGCGCGCCGAGGACGACTTCGAGCTCACGCTGCGCCGAAAGCGCAGTGACGCCTACCGCGACATCGAGCAGCGCCAGGCCGAGTCGAAGGCGCTCGCCGCCGACGTCATCGCCGCTGCCCAGGCCGAGGTCGCCCGGCTGGCCGAACTGCGCGACCGCTCGCACGCCCACCTGCGCGAGCTGCACTCGAACATCGGCAGGGAGATTGACCGCTCCGAGGCGAACTCCCCCACCCTCTGAACGACTCGCGCCGCCGCTCTCCCCGCGAGTGGTCACGTATGCCTCGAGTGGTCACGTATTTCTGACCACTCGCGTGATTAGTGACCACTCGCGGGGCGGACGGGCAGTCAGTTGTAGTCGCGGAAGCCCTTGCCGGTCTTGCGGCCGAGCCGGCCCGCGGTGACCAGGTGCTCGAGCAGCGGGGCCGGGGCGAAGCCCGGCTCGCGGAACTCCAGGTACAGCTCGCGCTCGATCGCGAGCGACACGTC
>DATBTJ010000046.1:0-11243 GCA_036559305.1 Jatrophihabitans sp. | reverse complement strand
GCAAACCCGCACCGGCCGAAGACGGGGCGCGGGATCCGCGCACCCCCGGCCAGCGCCGCCACGACGCGCTCTTGACCGCGCTGAAGCTGGCGTTCGCTTCCGGCCGGCTCCCGAACGCCGGCGGCGTCACCACCACGCTGCTGCTGAAGATGGACGTCCAAGACTTCGCCACCGACACTGGTGTCGCGACCACCGGCCACGGCTACCCGATCCCGGTCAGCCTCGCCAAGAACTGGCTACACCCCGAGACCAGAGCGATCCTCACGCTGCTCTCGAAGACGCGCGGCATCCTCGCCTACTCCCGACAAACAACGGCTGTTCAGCGAACAACAACGCCTCGCGATGCTCGCCCGAGACGGCGGCTGCTCCTACCCCGGCTGCGACGCCGCCCTCGGCTGGCTCGACGCCCACCACGTCACCGACCACCAGCACACCGGCCGCACCAGCGTCGACGACGGCGCGCTGGTCTGCGGCACCCACCACGACACCTTCGCCCGGATGGGCTGGACCTCCACCATGCTCAACGGCAGACCCCACTGGGTCCCACCCGACTGGCTCGACCCGCAACGAAAACCCGTCCGCAACCACATGCACGACTGACCGAGCAACCGCTCGTCGCGCCTCGGCGGCCGGACACGACCGCACGTCTGCTGGCCCACACTGCGGCGCGCTAGGCATGCCCGGAGCGAGGCAGGCGCGTAATCTGAACCTTCGGTACTCGGACGCGACCAATGACCTTGCGAGGATGAGCCAACCCGTGGCAACGACGGACTCCGAAGCATCCACATCCAGCGATTTCGGAGCCAACGAATGGCTCGTCGAGGACATGTACGAGCGTTACCTCGCCGATCCGAACAGCGTCGACGCCTCGTGGCACGACTTCTTCGCCGACTACCGCCCGGGCCCGGCTCCGGCCACTGAGCCAGGCAAGAACGGCGGGTCCGAGCCGGGACAGACCGCGACCGCGACGAAGCCTGAGCCGAAGCCCGAGGCCCAGCCCGAGCCGAAGCCCGCAGCCAAGGCCAAGGCCAAGGCCGAGCCAACGCCCGAGCCGAAGCCGAAGCCCGAAACCAAGCCCGAGCCCGAGCCTGCCGCGAAGCCTGCGGCAAAGCAGGACAAGCAGGACACGGCCGACGAGCCCGAGGACAACGTCGCCGCCACCGCGACGTCGCCCCTGCGCGGCGCTGCCTCGCGCGTGGTCGCCAACATGGAGGCCTCGCTGCAGGTGCCGACCGCGACCAGCGTGCGCGCGGTACCGGCCAAGCTGATCGCCGACAACCGGGTGGTCATCAACAACCACCTGCGCCGCGGCCGCGGCGGGAAGATCAGCTTCACGCACATCATCGGCTACGCCGTCGTGAAGGCGCTCAGCGACTTCCCGGAGATGAACAACTCCTACGCCGAGGTCGACGGCAAGCCGACCCTGGTGGCGCCCGAGCACGTCAACCTCGGCATCGCCATCGACCTCGTCGCCAAGAACGGCTCGCGCTCGCTGGTGGTCGCGTCCATCAAGAAGTGCGAGACCTTGGGGTTCGCCGGGTTCTGGAACGCCTACGAGGACATCATCCGCCGCGCCCGCGCCGGCAAGCTGACGACCGACGATTTCGCCGCCACCACGATCAGCCTCACCAACCCCGGCACGATCGGCACCAACCACTCCGTCCCGCGCCTGATGGCGGGACAGGGCGCGATCATCGGCGTCGGCGCCATGGAGTACCCCGCCGAGTTCAGCGGGATGAACCCCGATCAGCTCGTCGACCGGGCCATCAGCAAGATCATGACGCTGACCTCGACGTACGACCACCGCATCATCCAGGGTGCGCAGTCCGGCGAGTTCCTGCGGCGCGTGCACGAGCTGCTGCTCGCCGACGACTTCTACGACGAGATCTTCGCCGCGCTGAAGATCCCGTACGAGCCGGTGCGCTGGCGCGTCGACCGCTACGCCGCACACGAAGGCCAGATCAGCAAGGAAGCGCATGTCATCGAGCTGATCAACGCCTACCGCACCCGCGGCCACCTGATGGCCGACACCGACCCGCTCGAGTACACCGTGCGCAAGCACCCCGACCTCGACATCACCACCTACGGCCTGACGCTCTGGGACCTCGACCGCGAGTTCCCCGTCGGCGGCTTCGCCGGCGAGAAGCTGATGAAGCTGCGCGACATCCTCGGCGTGCTGCGCGACGCCTACTGCCGCCGCGTCGGCGTCGAGTACCGCCACATCACCGACCCGGAGCAGCGTCGCTGGCTCGAAGCACGCATCGAGGTCAAGAGCGAAGCGCCGAACCGGGACGAGCAGCTGCACATCCTCGGCCGGCTCAACGTCGCCGAGGCGTTCGAGACATTCCTGCAGACGAAGTACGTCGGCCAGAAGCGGTTCAGCCTCGAGGGCGCCGAGACCGTCATCGCGCTGCTCGACGCCGCGCTCACCGAGGCGACCGCCCAGAACCTGGACGAGGTCGTCATCGGCATGCCGCACCGCGGCCGGCTCAACGTCCTGGCCAACATCGTCGGCAAGCCGTACTCGAAGATCTTCAACGAGTTCGAGGGCAACATCGACCCGGGCACCGCGCAAGGCTCCGGCGACGTGAAGTACCACCTCGGCGCAGAAGGCACCTTCCACGCCCCGGACGGCAAGGAGATCGCCGTCTCGCTGACCGCGAACCCGTCGCACCTCGAAGCGGTCGACCCGGTGCTCGAAGGCATCGTGCGGGCCAAGCAGGACCTGCTGAACAAGGGCGAGGCCGGCTACACCGTGCTCCCGCTGCTGATGCACGGCGACGCCGCGTTCGCCGGCCAGGGGGTCGTCGCCGAGACCCTCAACCTCTCGCAGCTGCGCGGCTACCGCACCGGCGGCACCGTCCACGTGATCGTGAACAACCAGGTCGGATTCACCACCGCACCGTCGGCGTCGCGGTCGTCTCTGTACTGCACCGACATCGCGCGCATGATCTCCGCGCCGATCTTCCACGTGAACGGCGACGATCCCGAGGCCTGCGTGCGGGTCGCCAAGCTCGCGGTCGAGTACCGCCGCGAGTTCAAGAAGGACGTCGTCATCGACATGGTCTGCTACCGGCGGCGCGGCCACAACGAGGCCGACAACCCCTCGTTCACGCAGCCGCAGATGTACGACATCATCGACAGCAAGCGCAGCGTGCGCAAGCTCTACACCGAGGCGCTGGTCGGGCGCGGCGACATCACCCTCGAGGACGCCGAGGCGGCGCTCAAGGACTTCCAGTCGCAGCTGGAGAAGGTCTTCGTCGAGACCCGCAACGCCTCCGGCAAGTCGGCGCCGGAGCCGAAGCTCGAGCAGCAGACGCCCTCGCAATCGGTCAGCACCGCGGTGAGCCTGGACGTCATCAAGAAGATCGCGGACGCCTACGCCAACCCGCCGGAGGGGTTCACGCTGCACCCGCGGCTCAAGACCCAGATCGACCGACGCATCACCATGGCCTCGTCGGGCGACGTCGACTGGGCCACGGCCGAGCTGTTCGCCTTCGGCGCCTGCGTGCTCGAGGGCCGCGCCGTCCGGCTGGCCGGCCAGGACAGCCGCCGCGGCACCTTCACCCAGCGCCACGCGACCCTGATCGACCGCAACAACGGCATCGAGTACACGCCGCTGAAGAACCTGTCCCCCGACCAGGCCCCGTTCTGGCCCTACGACTCGTTGCTGTCGGAATTCGCCGCAATGGGTTTCGAGTACGGGTACTCGGTCGTGCGCGACGACGCGTTGGTGTGCTGGGAGGCCCAGTTCGGCGACTTCGCCGACGGCGCGCAGATCGTGGTGGACGAGTTCATCTCCTCGGGCGAGGCCAAGTGGGGCCAGCGCAGCGCGGTCACGCTGCTGCTCCCCCACGGCTACGAGGGGCAGGGACCCGACCACTCGTCCGGGCGTCCCGAACGGTTCCTGCAGATGTGCGCGGAGAACAACATGACCGTCGCGATCTGCTCCTCGCCCGCCAACTACTTCCACCTGCTGCGTCGGCAGGGACTCTCGCCGGTGCGGCGGCCGCTGATCGCGTTCACCCCGAAGTCGCTGCTGCGCAACAAGGCGGCGGTGAGCCAGCTGGACGAGTTCACCGAAGGCACTTTCGCGCCGGTGCTGTCCGATCCCGCGGCCCCGACGGACGTGCGGCGCGTGCTGCTGTGCAGCGGCAAGGTCTACTACGACCTCGCCGCGGCGCGCGAGAAGCAGGGCCACCGCGACGTCGCCATCCTGCGGCTCGAGCAGCTCTACCCGCTGCCGGTCGACAAGCTGCTCGCCGAGTTCGCGAAGTACCCGGACGCCGAGATCGTGTGGGTGCAGGAGGAACCGGCCAACCAGGGCGGCTATCCGTTCATCGCACTGAACCTGCCCGAGGTGCTCGGCGGCCGGCCGTTGCTGCGAGTCGCCCGGCGGGCGTCGGCCTCACCCGCGGTCGGCTCGCTGGCCGTCCACGAGGCCCAGCAGCGCGAGATCGTCGCGTCCGCGTTCGCCTGACCCCGATCACGATGTATTTCACCGACAGAGGGATCGAGGAACTGCGCGAGCGGCGCGGCGATGAGCAGGTGAGCCTCGATTGGCTCGCCGAACGGCTCGGCCAGTTCGTCGACACCCATCCCGAGTTCGAGGTGGCGGTCGAGCGGCTCGCGACCTGGCTCGCCCGCCTCGACGACGACGACTGAGTCGCCGGACATGCCCTTTCGCCGTCGGGCGAAACGTGTCAAGCATGGCGGCGCCGCCCGAGCCGTCGCGCGCTTCGGCCTGGGCTCGCGCGCGATCATCTATCTCGCGCTCGCGATCTTGATGGTCGACCTCGCGACCACCGGTCGCGCCCGCGAGGCCGACCAGGGCGGCGCGCTGCGCGATCTCGGTGCGACGACGGTCGGGACGGCCGTGCTGGTCGTCTTCGCGTTCGGCGCCGTCAGCTACTCGCTGTGGCGCTGGTCGGAGGCAGCCCTGGGTCGGCACATGCTGCAGGTCTCGCGCGGCGACCGGCTCAAGGCGTTCGTGGAAGGCCTGTGCTACCTGCCGTTCGCCGTCATGGCGGTCGCCGTCGTGATCGGCGACTCGAAACCCGCCGACCAGGCCGGCAACTACCGCAGTGTGTCGGCAGAGGTGATGCAGAACGTGCCCGGACGATTCCTGGTCGGCGCGGTCGGCGTCGTCGTCGTCATCGTCGGTTTCGTGCTCTTCAGCGAAGGCCCGCGGCGCAGCTTCGCCGACGAGTTGGAACTCGAGCGGAGCACTCTCGCCTGGCGGCTGACCGTGCTCGCCGGGGTGGTCGGTGCCACCACCCGGGGCACTGTGTTCGCCCTGTCGGGAGTGCTCGTGGTCGTCGCCGCGGCGACCGCGTCGCCGGCCAAGGCCGGCGGCATCGACAGCGCGCTGCGCGCCGTCGCGCACGCACCGTTCGGCCGCGCCCTGCTGATCCTCGGGGCGATCGGCATCGCCGCGTTCGGCGGGTTCGCGCTCGCCGAGGCGCGCTGGCGCAAGGTCGTGTGAGCGAGGTCAGGACCCGAGCAACGCCGACGCCCCCCGGTTGAGAAGTTGCCGGGCAACGATCAGGCGCTGGAGCTCGCTCGCGCCTTCCCAGATCCGTTCGACGCGCAACTCGCGGAACATCCGCTCGGCGACGTTCTCGCGCATGTAACCGCGTCCGCCGAAGATCTGCACCGCCCGGTCGGCAGCCCGGCCCGCCATCTCCGAGCAGTAGAGCTTGATCATGGAGGCGCGGCCGTGCAGGTCCTTGCGGTCGGCGCCGGCGTCGACCGCGCGGGCGACCTCGTAGAGCATCGCCCGCGCCGCGAACAGTTCGGTCGCGCTGTCCGCGAGCATGGCCGCGACCAGTTGGTGCTCGCCGAGCCGCCGGCCGCCGACCTGCCGGTCGACGGCGAATCCGGTGGCTTCGTCGAGCAGTCGCTGGGCCGCGCCGACGCAGCGCGCCGCGACCATGATCCGTTCGAACCGGAACCAGTCGTGCGCGAAAGTCATGCCGGCACCCTCGGCGCCGACCAGGTGGGCGATCGGCACGCGGACCTCGGTGAACGAGACGATCGGATGGTGGTCGGCGATGTTGTGCGTGTACTGCGGCGTCCGCACCACCTCCACGCCGGGGCAGGGCAGATCAACCACCAGCAGGACGTGCTCTCCGCTGTCGAGCTTGGCCTGCACGAAGCAGTAGTCGGCGACGTTGAAGGACGTCACATGCCACTTCACACCGTTGACGACGTACTCGTCGCCCGCGCGCGCAGCCGTCGCGCTGATCGCGTCGACGTCGGACCCGGCGAACTCCTCGGTGATCGCGTAGCACTCGTGCCGCTCGCCGCGCACCGCCGGGAGCAGCCAACGCTCGCGCTGGAAATCAGTTGCGACGCCGACCCACCAGGACGGCGGCGTGTGCATCACCCAGCCCAGCCCGTTGGTGACCCGCCCCGCCTGCTCCTGCACGAGCACCTGCTGGATCGTCGTACAGCCCGGACCGCCCACATCGGTCGGCATGTTGGTCGCATAGAGCCCGCGGGCGAGCGCCTGCGTGTGCAGTTCGCTCGCGAGCAGCGCCGGCACCCGGCCGCCGGCCAGTTCGACCGACACCTCGTGCGGGACGAGTTCGTCGGCGAACGCGCGCGCCGTGTCGCGAAGCCGACGGTCCTCGGCGCTGAGTCCGTACACCCGCGCCACCCCTCCCCGCGAAACGATTGACTGAGCGTTCAGTCTATGCCAGCGTGCTGGGCATGGACAGCGTCGACACCGTCGTGGTCGGCGGCGGCACGGTCGGCGGCTGGACCGCCGTGCTGCTCGCCGAGGCAGGCTGCTCGGTGGTGCTCGTGGAGGCAGACACGCTCGGGTCCGGCGCGAGCAGCCGGGCCGCCGGCATGGTCCGCGCGCAGGGCGGGACCGAAGCGGCGATCCGCCTCGGCATTTACAGCCGGCAGTTCTACTCCGAGCAGTGCAGCCGTTTCCCGCTCGACTCCGGTTTCGTCGCGCAGGGTTACCTGATGCCGTGCTTCACCGCCGACGAGGTGCGGGCCGCGCACGAGCGCATCGCGCTGCAGCGTTCGCTCGGTCTCGATGTCGACTGGCTCGCCCCGGTCGAGGTCGACGCGCAGGCGACCGGGCTCGCGCCCGGCTGCACGCTCGGCGCGTCGTACGCGGCCGGCGACGGGTACCTGGAGGCGCCCCGCAACGTTCTCGCGTACAGCGCCGCACTGGTCGCACTCGGCGTCGACATCCGCGAGCACACATCGTTCACCGGGTTGCTGGTCGATGGTGACGAGGTGGTCGGCGTCGAAACCAGTGCCGGCCGGATCACGACGGGTTCGGTCGTACTGACCGGCGGTCCGGAGCTCGCGACTGTCGGGCGCTTGGCCGGCGGCACGGTGCACGCCGGCGGCACCCGGCACCAGGTCGTCGTCACGGCGCCCGTTCCGGGCGCGGCCGAGCTGCCGATGGTGTTCGACGTCGCCTCCGGCATCTATTGGCGGCCGGGCGAGCACGGCGGCCTGCTGTGGGGCATGAGCAATCCCGCGGAGCAACCCGGGCCCGCGCGCGATTTCGACTGGGACTACTACGGGCTGATGCGCGCTCGGGTGGCAGAGCTGTTGCCGATTGCCGCGAACGTCCCGCTGCGACGGGCCTGGGCGGCGACCATCGACTACACCCCGGACCACCTGCCGATCCTCGGCCCGCTGCTGCGCGACGGCGCGCCCGTCCACGGCACGGTCGTCGCGAGTGCCGGCGGCCACGGGATGATGTGGGGGCCTGGCGTCGCGCAGGCGGCGGCCGACATCGTCCGGTCGGGTCACACCGAGGTCGTCGATGCGACGCAGCTCGGCCTCGACCGCTTCGACGCGCAGGGACGCAGCAAGCTCGCCGCGGACCCGATCGCGCTGCCGTTCCCGCAGTCCGTGCTGTCCTGACGTCGCTACGTCTCGACCAGCACGTCAACCGCGATCGCCCCGTTCGGTCCGGCCAGGAGCGGGTTCACGTCGAGCGCGCGGACGTGCTCGCCGAGTTCGGCTGCCAGCGCGCCGAACGCGACGACGGCCGACACCACGGCCGACAGGTGCACGGGCGTCGCGCCGCGCCAACCGTCGAGCATCGGGCGGATCCTTAGTCGCTGCAGCAGATTCTCTGCCCGGTGCGGACCGATCGGCGGCAGCGCAAGCACCCGGTCGTCGAGCAACTCGGCGAGCGTGCCCCCGGCGGCGACGACGACGAGCGGCCCGAGCTGCGGGTCACGCACGAGTCCGAGCGCGAGCTCCACGCCGGCGGGCACCTGCGTGGCCACCACCACGTCGGGGCCGAGCCGCGCGGCCAGGTCGCGGTAGGCCGCGCGCAGCTGGTTCTCGTCGTCCAGCCCGAGCACGACTCCGCCGACATCACTCTTGTGCGCCAGGCCGGCCGTCTTCATCACGACGGGGAACCCGAGCGCGTGCGCGGCAGCGCTCACAGACTCTTCGTCGGACGCAGCGCGCATCGGCGCGGCCGGTATCCCGTAGTCGGCGAGCAGCGCGAATCCTTCGGCGGCGTCGAGCGATTCGCCCCGGTCGAGACGCGCAAGCCAACGAGCTCGCCGCTCCGCGTCCATCGCCGGTTCACGCTCCGCCACACGCTGCTCGGCCAGTGCGAGCAGATTGCGCAGCGCGACAAGACCGCTCGCGGTGCCCTCGAGCACCGGGATGTGCGCCGCGCGCAATTCGGTGGCCGCCGCTGCGTCGATCGCGGACGGAATATTGGTGAGCACGGCGAGTGGAGCTACTCGCGCGGCATCCAGAGCCGCGTCGATGTAGGACCGGTCGCCGTCGTACTCCTCGACCAGGTCGAGCGCGAGGGCGGTGATCGACACGTTCGGGTCAGCGTAGAGGGCGATCAATGCTGCGGCGAACAACTCACGTGTGTCGGCACCGCGGCCCCAGAGATCGAGCGGATTGGTCGCCGCCAGTCCCTCGTCGAGCAACGCGTCCACGGCGTGCACCGTCACGGGTTCCAAGGGAGCGAACGGCACGGCGAGGCGATCGGCGAGATCGGCGACCATCGTCCGTTCGGCCCCCGAGTCGTGCACCGTGGCGATGCCCCGGGCACGGCGGGCACGCAGGCCCGACGCGAGACACTCCACGGTGTCGGTGAGTTCGGCCAGGTCGCGCACGAGCAGCGCGCCGGTCCCTTCGGCGAGCGCCTCCCACGCGCCCTGCGGGCCGGCGAGCGCGCCGGAGTGCGCGGTGACCAGCTCCGCACCCCGGGCCGAGCCACCGACCGCGAGCACAACGACCGGGACGTCGCGATCGGCTGCCCGCCGCAAGGCTGCGACCAGTCGCGTGCCGTCGCGCACTGTTTCCAGCACGAGCGCGATGACCCGGGTATCGGTCTGGTCGAGCGCGTAGTCGACGTAGTCGGCGGCGGTCGTGACAAGCTCCTGGCCGGACGACACGGCGATCGTGTAACCGATCGCGCGGCGCGTGCGCAGCAGCGCAGAGAACATCGAACCGGAGTGCGTGACGAGCGCGACCGGGCCGCGCGGAAGGTCGGCACGCTCGACGTAGCCGGTCGCACGCAGGTCGTCCGCGACGTTGACGAATCCCATGCAGCCCGCGCCGCACATCGCCATACCCGACCGCACCGCGATCGCACGCAATGATTCGCGCAGCGTGCTCCCGTGCGCGCCGCCGAACACGACCGCCGACCGGACGCCCGAGTCGGCCGCCACGCGAAGCTGCGTCTCCAGCGCTGCATCGGCGACACCGAGCAGCGCGAGATCGGGCGGCTCGCCGACGTCCCACAGTGACGAGACGCAGGGCCGCTCGCCGATGCGGTCGTACTTCGGGTTGACCAGCGCGATCCGCCGAGTGACCGAACTGCGGGTCACCTCGCCGATCATGCGGGCGCCGAGCGACCCCGGCCGCGGGCTGGCGCCCACGAGGGCGACCGAGCGCGCCCGGAGCATCGCCTCGAGGGCGTGCGTCACGACACCCGGCGGGCGAGAGCTGCGCGCACCCGGCGAGGGTTGCGCTTGCGGTCGGCGAGCGCGGCGCGCGCCGCCTGCCACCCCGGGATCCCACACACGCCGCCGCCGGCGTGCGTGGCCGAGCTCGCGTTGTACAGCCCGGCGACCGGGGTGCGGTAGTCGGCGTACCCGGGCGCAGGACGCAGGTGGAACAGCTGCTCGAGCGAGAGCTCGCCGTGGAAGATGTTGCCGCCCACCAGTCCGTACTCCTGCTCCATCTCGTGCGGGCCGACGATGTCCCGATGCAGGATCGAGGACTTGAAGTTCGGCGCGACCTCGTCGTAGAGCTCGATGAGCCGGTCGGCGTACGCCTCGAGGTCCTCGGTGTGCGGTGCCTCGTTCCAGTCCGCGGGTACCCACTGCGTGAAAAGCGACATGATGTGCGTGCCGTCAGGGCACAGCGTCGGGTCGAGCGAGGTCGGTATCACGCCGTCGCTGAACGGCCGGACCGCAGGGCGCCCGGACCGGGCGTCCTGGAAGGCCTGCTCGATGAACTCGACGGTCGGGGCCATCTCGACCGACCCGGTGTGATGCTCGGCCAGGCCTCGACCCGGCGTCGCGGTGAAGTTCGGCAGCTCGCCGAGCGCGAGATTGATCTTCACCACGCCACTGCGGGTCTTCCAACGCTCGATGTCGGCGACGAACGACGGCGGCAGCTCGCTGCGCGGCACCTGATCAAGGAAGGCGATCCTCGGATGCAGGCTGGTCACAACCAGCGCAGCGCGCAACTCGTCACCGTTGGCGAGCACGGCACCGCGCACCTGCCCGTCGCGCACGATCAACCTGTCGACGCGCGCGTTCGTCCTGATCTCCGCACCGAATTCGCGCGCCGACGCGGCGATCGCCGCGGAGACGGCACCCATGCCGCCCTCGGGGTAACCCCAGCTGCCGAGCTGACCGTCGCCGACGTCGCCGATCGAGTGATGCGCCATCACGTACGCGGTGCCCGGCTCGCACGGGCCCGCCCAGGTGCCGATCACCCCGTTCACCGCCATCGCGCCCTTGACCTGGGGCGACTCGAACCAGTCGTCGAGCAGGTCGGCGATGCTCATCGTCATCAGCCGAGTGATGTCGGCCGTCATTCGAACGTCCAGGTCACGCTGGGTCCACGCGAGTCGGGCCATGTCGAGGAGGTCGCCCGGCCGATGGGAGCCGATCATCGGCGGCACGCGGGTGAGCAACGGCCCCATCACCTCGGCGATGCCGGCCAGCCAGTCGTTCCACTTCGGCCAGGCCGCTGCGTCCTTCTTCGACCACTTG
>DATBTJ010000045.1:0-8645 GCA_036559305.1 Jatrophihabitans sp. | reverse complement strand
TCACCGTCGTCCTCGGGCTGCTCGCTCGGCATGCCAGGACCGCTGAGCCCGGCCTGCGCGGCCGCCTGCAGCACGGCCCCGATGAACTCACCGAGCTGGTCGTCGGGGAGCACGCCCTCGAAGCCGGGGACGAGCCGGCCGCCGATCACCGCGAACACGGTGGGGACGGCCTGCACCTGCAGGGCCTGCACGACGCGCATCTCGGTGTCGGCGTCGACCTTGCCCAGCACGATCGCGCCCTTGCCCTCGGCGGCGATCGCCTCGAGCCGATCGACCATCGCCTTGGTGTTCGGGGCGCGCGTCGAGGTGACGACGAGCAGCACCGGCACCTGGAAGGACCGGTCCAGGATCTCGGTCTGGAAGTTGGCCTCGGTGACCTGGACGACATAGGAGCCGGCCGGGGGCGCCGGCGCGTCCGCGGCGCGGGCGGCGGCCTCGTTGCGTGCCTTCACGGCCGCGAGGTCGACGGCGCCGGACATGGCGACGCTCAACTGGGGGTTCGGCTGGGTCGGCCGGTTTCCGGTAGGTCCTCCTGGGCGCATGGCGTCCAGTTTTCCAGACGTTGACACCTCGACGGCGAGCCGGTGAGGTCATCGGGGTGAGCGCGGTCTACATCGAGAAGGCAGATTCCGTCTGGACGGTCGTGCTCGACCGTCCCGAGCGCCGCAACGCGGTGGACGGACCGACGGCCCGCGCGCTGACCGAGGCATTGCGCAGCTTCGACGCCGACGCCGGCGCACGGGTGGCCGTGCTGTGGGGTGCCGGCGGCACGTTCTGCGCGGGCGCCGACCTGCACGAGATGTCCAACGACCTCGATCCCGACGTGACCCGCGGCGCCCCGATGGGCCCGAGCCGCCTGGCGCTCGGCAAGCCCGTCATCGCCGCGGTGAGCGGGCACGCCGTCGCGGGCGGGCTCGAACTCGCCCTGTGGTGCGATCTGCGGGTGGTCGAGGCCGACGCGGTGTTCGGCGTGTTCTGCCGCCGGTGGGGCGTCCCGCTCATCGACGGCGGCACCGTGCGGCTGCCGCGCGTGGTGGGGCTGGGGCGGGCGCTCGACCTGATCCTCACCGGCCGTCCCGTCGACGCGGCCGAGGCGCTGGCGATCGGGCTGGCCACCCGGGTCGTGGAACCCGGCCGGGCGCGCGCTGAGGCCGAGGCGCTCGCCGCGCAGCTCGCCGCGTTGCCGCAGGACTGTCTGCGCTCGGACCGGCGCTCGGTCTACGACGCCTACGGCCTCGACGAACAGGACGCGTTGGCGACCGAGTTCGCGCACGGGCAACAGGTCCTGGCCGGCGCCCGCGACGGCGCGCAGCGCTTCGCCACCGGCGCCGGGCGGCACGGCTCCCCCGCCACCCCCTGACAGTGGTTGGTTTCAGCCGTCAGTGGTTGGTTGCAACTGACCGCTGTCGGGCAACTGACCACTGTCGGGAGCGCAGCGGGTCAGGGTCAGGCGTGCGCGGACGCGGGCTCCGGCTCGAGCATGCCCGCGAGCTGCTCGCGCATCTCCGGGGTGTCCTCGTGGCCGTGCACCGAGACGGCGTGCTCGGTCGCGGCACGCATCACCTCGTCCCGCTCTCCGGTGATGGTGAGCGAGCAGTTGCTCTCGCTCGGGAACTTTCGACAGTCGGCCATGTAGCGCATGGGCTCCTCCTTCGCCGACGTCTGAACGGACCTGTCCATGGGAGCACCGCCCGCCGCCGCGGTAAACCACGCTGGCGTGCGTTGGACAGATCAGAACCGGACAGGCTCGCGGTACTCGCCCCACAGCGGCCTGAACGCGTTGCAGATCTCGCCCAAAGTGGCCTCGGCACGCACCGCGTCGAGCATCGGCGGAACGGTGTTCTCGTCGTTCTCGGCGGCCCGCACCATGCGCGCGATCGCCTCGTCGACCGCGGCCTGATCGCGTGCGGCGCGCCGGTCGACGACAGCCTTGCGCTGCTCGATCTCGACCTGGTGCGACACCCGGAGGATCTCCAGCGGCTCGCCGACGTCGCCGGTCAGCGTGTTGACGCCGACGACCTTCTTGTCGCCCTTCTCGAAGGCGATCTGGTACGTGAACGACGCGTCGGCGATCTCGCCGATGAACCAGCCGTCCTCGATACCGCGCAGCAGGCCGGAGGTGATCGTGCCGTCGCCGCCGAGCTCCTTGATCCGCGCGAAGATCGTCTCCGCCTCGGCCTCGAGCTTGTCGGTGAGCGCCTCGACGTACCACGATCCGCCCAGCGGATCGACGACATTGCGGACGCCGGTCTCCTCGGCGATCACCTGCTGGGTGCGCAGCGCGATCTGCGCGGCCTTCTCCGACGGCAGCGCGAGCACCTCGTCCAGCGCGTTGGTGTGCAGCGAGTTCGTCCCGCCCATCACCGCGGCGAGCGCCTCGACGGCCGTGCGGACGATGTTGTTCTCCGGCTGCTGCGCGGTGAGCGAGACGCCGGCGGTCTGGGTGTGGAAGCGCAGCCACTGCGCCCGCTCGGTCGTGGCGCCGTAGACGTCACGCATCCAGCGCGCCCAGATGCGCCGGGCCGCCCGCAGCTTCGCGATCTCTTCGAAGAAGTCGATGTGCGCGTCGAAGAAGAACGACAACCCCGGCGCGAACTGGTCGACGTCGAGCCCGCGCGACTTGCCGAGCTCGACATAGCCGAAGCCGTCGGCGAGGGTGAACGCGAGCTCCTGCGCGGCGGTCGAGCCGGCCTCGCGGATGTGATAGCCCGACACCGACAGCGGCTTGTACGCCGGCACCTCGGTGGCGACGTACTCCATCAGGTCGCCGATGAGCTTCAGGTGCGGCTCGGGCGGATAGATCCATTCCTTCTGCGCGATGTACTCCTTGAAGATGTCGGTCTGCAGCGTGCCGTTGAGCTTGGACGTGTCGGCGCCCTGCCGCTCGGCCGCGACCACGTACATGCAGAAGACGGGGACGGCCGGCCCGCTGATCGTCATGGACGTGGTGGTGCCGGTCAGGTCGATGCCGTCGAACAGCACGTCCATGTCGGCCGCGGAGTCGATCGCCACACCGCAGTGCCCGACCTCGCCCACGGCGCGGGCGTCGTCGGAGTCGCGGCCCATCAGGGTGGGCATGTCGAAGGCCACCGACAGCCCGCCGCCGCCCTCGGCCAGGATCATCTTGTAACGCTCGTTGGTCTGTCGGGCGTTGCCGAACCCGGCGAACTGCCGGATCGTCCACGGCTTGCCGCGATAGCCGGTCGGGTGGATCCCGCGGGTGAACGGGTACTCCCCCGGCCAGCCGATCCGTTCCATCCGGTCGTCCGGCCCCGTCGGGCCGTAGACGGGCTCGACCTCGAGCCCAGACAGGGTCGTGTAGTCGCGCTCGGCCTTGCGGGCAGCGTCGTAGCGCTGCTGCCAGCGGGCGCGGCCCGCCTCGATGTCCTCGGGCATGTCGCTCATCGCTCCAATTTACTTGGACGTCCTAGTAGTTGTCACACGCTGCTCCGGCCAGTGTTCCCCACCTATCCTGGAGCCCGTCATGACCGCGATCACGAGTCGACGCCGCCTGCTGATCGCAGGGGGCGCTGCGCTCGTGGCGGCGCTCGCCGCGAGCGTGATCGTCGTGCTCACCCGCGGCCCTGCCGACGCGCCCGCGGGCAAGCTCGCCGCCGCGCCGGTGGCCAAGCCCGCGCCGTCGTCGACGGCCCCGGTTCCGCCGCACCACCGGCGCGTGCGCGTGCCGCACGAGACGGTCGCGGCCGCGGCGCCCACCCGGTTCAGCTACCGGGCACCGGCCTGGACGATCCGCGCGAACGTGTGCGGCATGGCCTACGTCCGTCCCCTCGACCCGCCGGGCGAGCAGCACCACACGGTGTGCTGGGTGCAGCACGGCTTCGGGTTCGCGCCGGGCAGCGCGGGACGCGGCACCACCTATGTGCTGGGCCACGCCTGGGCCGAGGACCCGCGCGAGGTGCTCAACAAGATCTCGGCGACCGCGATGCGCGAGGTGCTGCCGAAGATCGCCCACCACCGGCACCGCACGATGAGCGGCGTCGCCACCTACCCCGTCACGCATCTCGATAGTGACGTCATCACCCTGCGCACTTCGGCCGGTTCGCTGCGCTACACGGTGCGCAGCGCCTACGCCGTCGCCAAGGCCGACGCGGGATCGGTGACGGCGCTGATGAACCAGCACACCGAGCACCGCGTCGTGATCATCACCTGCGGCGAGCTGCACGGTGTCGACTACGACTACAACATCATCGTGAACGCGTTCCTGACCTCATCGCAGGCGTTGACTTCGCGTACGTGATGGTCGACCCTGCTGGGACACTGCTCGACGGTTCATCGTCGCGCGAACGTTGAGGAGCGCCCATGTCCTATCCGTCGGCACCGCCACCCGGTGAACCGCAGCCCGGTCAAGCGGGCGGGTTCGGGCCGCCGGGGCAGATCCGCGGCATCGGTGTCAGCATCCTGCTCGCGTTCGTCACGCTCGGCATCTACACCTACGTCTGGGTCTGGAAGACGCACGAGGAGATCAAGCGCAACAGCGGGATCGGCGTCGGCGGCCCGCTCGGGTTCATCATCTACTTCGTCATCAGCCCGGTGACCTTCTTCCTGCTGCCCAGCGAGGTGCGGCAGATGCTGGATCGGTACGGGCGGCCGAGCCGGGTCAGCGGCATCACCGGATTGTGGATCCTGCTGCCGATCGTCGGACCGTTCGTGTGGTTCGTGAAGGTGCAGGGCCAGCTCAACGACCAGTGGCGCGAGTTGGGCGCCACTAAGGATTAGCGCGTCGTCACGCGTAATCGCCGGCGTCCTCGCGCAACCGGCGCAGCACGGTGAAGACCTGCGCCAGCTCGTCCGCATCGAGCGCGCCCAGGCCGAACCGCGCCGCGTTCAGATCCGCAGTCGCCTTGGTCGCCACGGCCCGGCCGTCCTCGGTCAGCACCGCCAGCGTGCCGCGGCCGTCGCGCGGGTTGGGTTCGCGGCGCACGAGCCCGGCGGCTTCGAGCCGGTCGACGACGTTGGTCACCGAGGTCGCGTGCACCTGCAGCCGCTCGCCGATCTTGGACAGCGGCAACGACCCGTTGCGCGAGTACATGAGCAACACCAACGCCTCGTAGCGGCTGAAGGTGATGCCGTACGGACGCAGCATCGCGTCCAGCTGCGCGATCAGGATCTGGTGCGCCCGCATGATGGACGTGACGGCGCGCATCGACCGGTAGACGTCGGCCGGCTCGTCGGGCCAGTGCTGCTCCCACAGCGCACCGGCCCGCTCGATCGGGTCGAACCCGAGCGGCGGCTGCGACGACATGACCGACACGCTATCCGTATCCGCCCCGCCCCACCGTGATCACGTCGCCGGGCTGGGCGACGGAGTCCGGCGGGGCAGCGTGCGCGTCCTGGGTGGACACTTCCAGTCGTGATCACCCGGACTGTCGACGTCGTCGACGACTACTTCGGCACCACCGTCCCCGACCCGTACCGCTGGCTCGAGGACAGCGACGACGCCGAGGTCGCCGACTGGCTCGCCGCGCAGGCCGCCGTCACCCGCGAGCACCTGGACGGGTTGCCCGATCCGGCGCCGATCCGAGCGCTGCTCGACCGCGCCGTCCGCCGGCCGCACAGCGGGCTGCCCCGCCACCACGGCCGGTACTGGTTCCGGACCCACAACGACGGCGTGCAGCAGCAGGACGTTTTGCTCGTCGAGGACGAGCCGTTCGGCGACGACCCTCGGGTGCTGATCGACCCGAACGCGCTGGGTGACGCGAGCGTGTCCCTCGCCGCCTACCGGCCCAGCCCGGACGGCGCGCTGGTCGCGTACAGCTACAGCGAGGCGGGCAGCGACTGGCGCACCTGGCGGGTGCGCGAGACCTCCACCGGCATGGACCGCCCCGACGAGGTGCGCTGGTCGAAGTTCACCTGGCCGAGCTGGCTGCCCGACGGCTCGGGGTTCGTCTACGGCGCCTACGACCCGCCCGCGGGCGACTCGCTGGTCGAGAGCAACCGCGCCATGCGGCTGATGCTGCACCGGCTCGGTGCCGGGACCGACGAGCTGGTCTTCGCCCTGCCGGACGAGCCGGACGTGACGTTCTGGCCCCAGGTCACCGACGACGGCCGCTGGCTGGTGGTCCACGCAACCAAGGGCACCGAGCACCGCGCCCGCGTCTGGCTCGCCGACCTGTCCGCAGGGCTCGGCCTGCGGCCGCTGATCGCCGTCGCGGACGCGTCGTGGCAGCTCGTCGGCTCGCTCGGTGACGAGCTGGTCATGCTCACCGACGCCGAGGCCCCGCTCGGCCGGCTGGTCGCCGTCACCGCCGACGGCGCCGTCCGCGAGCTGGTCGCCGAGCGCGCCGACCAGCTCGAGGCGGCCCGCCACGCGGGCGGCCGGCTGGTGGTGCAGTGGCTGCACGATGCCGCGGCCCGGCTCACCGTCCACGACCTCGACGGCACCCAGCTCGCCACCCCCGAGCTGCCCGGGCTCGGCAGCATCGCCGATCTCGAGGCCGGCGCCGAGGAGCCCGTGCTGCACCTGGACTGGGCGACGTTCACCGCTCCCCCGGCCGTGCTCGCCTACCGCGTCGACACCGACGAGCTGAGCACCGCGTTCGCGACCCCGTTGGACACCGACCTGGTCACCGAGCAGACCTTCGTGGCGAGCAAGGACGGCACCCGGGTGCCGCTGTTCCTGGTGCACCGGCCCGACATCACCGCCACCGGCGGCCCGCACCCGGCCTGGCTCTACGGCTACGGCGGCTTCCGCGTCGCGATGACCCCGACCTTCGACGCGTCCCGATTCGCCTTCGCCTCGGCCGGCGGCGTGGTCGCGGTCGCGTGCCTGCGCGGCGGGGCCGAGTACGGCCGCGACTGGCACGACGCCGGCCGCCTCGCGAACAAGCAGAACGTCTTCGACGATGCCGCGGCGTGTGCGGAGCACCTGATCTTCGAGGGGTGGACCGATCGCGAGCATCTGGCGCTGTCCGGCCGGTCGAACGGCGGCCTGCTCGCCGGCGCGGTCGTCACGCAGCGTCCCGAGCTGTTCGCCGCGGTCGTTCCCGAGGTCGGTGTACTGGACCTGCTGCGCTTCCACCTCTGGACGATCGGTGCGGCCTGGATCTCCGACTACGGCGACCCGCGCGGCGACGCCGAGCAGTTCGCGACCCTGCGCGCCTACTCGCCGCTGCACAACCTGCGCGCAGACGCCGGGTATCCGCCCATCATGGTGATGACCAGCGATCACGACGACCGGGTCGTCCCGGCGCACAGCCTGAAGTTCGCCGCGGCGCTGCAGGCCGTCTCGCCCCCGGAGGCCGTCGCGCTGCTGCGGGTCGACAGTGCGAGTGGCCACGGCTACGGCCGCTCGCACGACGCGCTGGTGGCCGAGCGCACCGACGTACTGCGATTTCTGTCGTACTACACCGGGCTGCACTGGCAGTAACGTCCAGGCCATGAGTGACGCTCTGGATCGCCTGGACCTGCTCGACCTCGACGACGACCTCGCCGACGAGGACCGCCTGCTGCGCGACACCGTGCGAAAGTTCGCCGACGACCGGTTGCGGCCGAACATCCAGAAGTGGTTCGAGGACGGCACGCTGCCCGCGCGCGAACTGGCCCGCGAGTTCGGCGAGCTGGGCGTCCTCGGCATGCATCTGGACGGCTACGGCTGCCAGGGCGCCAAGGCCTCGCAGTACGGGCTGGTCTGCGCCGAGGTCGAGGCGGTCGACTCGGGCCTGCGGTCGCTGGTCAGCGTCCAGGGCTCGCTCGCGATGTACGCGATCCACGCCTACGGCAGCGAGGAGCAGAAGCAGCAGTGGCTGCCCCGCATGGCGGCCGGCGAGGCGGTCGGCTGCTTCGGTCTGACCGAGCCCGACTCCGGCTCCGACCCGGGCTCGATGCGCACCCGCGCGCGTCGAGACGGCAGCGACTGGGTGCTCACCGGCACCAAGATGTGGATCACCAACGGGTCGATCGCCGACGTCGCGGTGGTGTGGGCCCGCACCGAGGAGGACGGGGTCCGCGGCTTCCTCGTCGAGAAGGGCACGCCGGGCTTCAGCGCGCAGGACGTGCACCACAAGATCTCGCTGCGCGCGTCCATCACCAGCGAGTTGATCCTGGACGAGGTGCGGGTGCCCGGGTCGGCGATGCTGCCCGGCGTGCGCGGTCTGAAGGGCCCGCTCGGCTGCCTGACCGAGGCCCGGTTCGGCATCATCTGGGGCGTCACCGGCGCCGCCCGCGACGCTCTGGCCGCGACGTTGGACTACTCGCTCTCGCGCACCCAGTTCGGCAAGCCCATCGCGTCCTTCCAGCTGACCCAGAAGAAGCTCGCCGATCTCGCCGTCCAGTTGCAGCAGTTGCAGTTGACCGCACGTCGGCTCGGCGAGCTCAAGGACGCCGGCCGGATCGCCCCGCACCAGGTGAGCTTCGGCAAGTTCGCGAACGTGCGGGGTGCGCTGGAGATCTGTCGCGAGGCGCGCTCGGTGCTCGGCGGCAGCGGCATCACAACCGAGTACCCGGTGCTGCGGCACGCGGTGAACCTCGAGACCGTCTACACCTACGAGGGCACCCACGAGGTGCACACGCTCGTCCTGGGCAGCAGGCTCACCGGCATCGACGCGTTCCGCTGACCCTGACCTCGTCCCATTAAGCAAAGTTGTCCGTGTGTCGCGAGGTCATGACCTCGCGACACACGGACAACT
>DATBTJ010000044.1:0-8153 GCA_036559305.1 Jatrophihabitans sp. | reverse complement strand
GCGATCATCGCGAGCACCGCCCAGGCCGGCCCGGTGTGCGAGCCGTAGAAGCGGCTGCTGCGGGCCTTGCGCTCCGGCGCGTTGCGCACCCGGTTGATCGCGAACCAGATGATCGCGAGCAGCACCGCGACGGCGAAGAAGTCTTCGAGGAAGCCGAACCAGCGGGCGTGGCCGAAGATCGGGAACGCGAAGTCCTGGCTGATCACCAGCGCGCCCATCGCCTCGACGATCGTCGCGCCGAGGATCACGAAGCCCCAGAACGTGAAGAAGTGCGCGAGGCCCGGGCCGCTCCAGCGCAGCAGGCGACGCTGGCCGAAGACCTCCTCGACCTGGTCGCGCAGCCGCTCCTCGATGTTGTCGGTGCGGCCCTTCGCGGGCCGTCCGGAGCGGATCAGCTTGACCAGCCAGGCGATCCGCCGGCCCGCCACCACCACGGTGATGAGCAGCATCGCCAACGCCAGCACGATCCGCAGGGCGCCCGGTGCCGTGTACTGCCAGTCGAACACCTTCCCGTACGCGACGACTGGGTGCGGGGTCATGCTCAACGCGGTCTCCTCACGGGGGGTGGTCCTAGCGCTGTGACGTCCGAGCCTATTAGTGATTACTCGCCGGTAACCAATCCGACCCGTTTCTGTGGCCGCCCTAACGCCCCTTCGCCGCCTGCCCGTCGTGGCCCGGTCACGAACGAATAACTCCTGCCGACGTTGTCGGGGCTGCGTGGTTGCATGGGTCCGGTTACCGCGCAATGGCAATACGGTTCTATTGCGTGGAAGCTGAGTCCGGCGGGGGGAGCGGTATGTCCGAGCTGACCTCGGCGCGCGTGTCGGCGTCCACCCGGACGGTCGAGCGCGCGCTGGGCCTGCTGGCCGACGTCGCAGAACACGACGCGCGCACCCTGTCGGCCTGCGCCCGCAGCACCGGCCTGGCCCCGAGCACCGCGCTGCGGCTGCTGCGCACCCTCGAGACCAGCGGCTTCGTCACCCGTTCGGCGGCCGGCACGTACCGCCCGGGCAACCGGCTGGTGCGCCTGGGCGCCCTCGCGCTGGGCCGGCAACCGTTGGTCGATCGCGCCCGGCCGAGCCTGCAACGCATCGTCGACCACACCGGTGAGTCGGCCTACCTGGTGATCCGGGGCGGCCTCGACACCGCCATCTACCTCGACATGGTCGAGGGCACCCACTCGATCCGGCACACCAGCTGGGTGGGCCGCGCCATCGAGCTGGAAGACCTCGCCGTCGCGGGCGCCCTGCGTGGCGAGCGCACCGAGGCGGGCTACCTCGCCCAGCGCGACCGCCTCGAGCCCGACGTCACTGCTATCGCCGCGCCCATCCGCTGGGCGGGCGGCGTCGCCGGCGCGCTGAACCTGCTCGGTCCCACTTACCGGATCGACGACGCCACCATGCACGACTACGGGCGGGTGGTGGCGCGCGAGGCGGGCGTCATCAGCTCCCACCTTGCCGCCGAGGCCGGTGCGCCGGCCCATCTCGAGGAGGTCCGGTGATCCGGTTCGAGTCCGTCACCAAACGCTTCGGCGACGGCACGGTCGCCGTCGACGACCTGTCCCTGGAGGCCCCGTCGGGTAAGATCACGATCTTCGTCGGGCCGTCCGGCTGCGGCAAGACCACCTCCTTGCGCATGATCAACCGGATGCTCGAGCCGACCTCGGGGCGCATCCTGCTCGACGACCAGGACACCGCGAGCATGGATCCGGCCACCCTGCGCCGCGGCATCGGCTACGTCATCCAGCACGCCGGGCTGTTCCCGCACCGCACGATCGTCGACAACGTCGCCACCGTGCCGATGCTGCTGGGCGAGGACAAGAAGAAGTCCCGGGCCCGCGCCATGGAGCTGCTCGAGCGGGTCGGCCTCGACCTCAAGCTCGCCAAGCGCTACCCGGCGCAGCTGTCCGGCGGGCAGCAGCAGCGCGTCGGTGTCGCGCGCGCCCTGGCTGCCGACCCGCCGGTCATGCTGATGGACGAGCCGTTCAGCGCGGTCGACCCGGTGGTGCGCGAGCAGCTGCAGAACGAGTTCCTGCGCCTGCAGGGCGAGCTGGGCAAGACCATCGCCTTCGTCACGCACGACATCGACGAGGCGATCAAGCTCGGCGACAAGGTGGCGGTGATGCGGGTGGGTGGCAGGCTCGCCCAGTTCGCCGAGCCGGCCGAACTGCTCTCCCGTCCGTCCGACGCGTTCGTCGCCGGCTTCGTCGGCCGTGACAGGGGCTACCGCGCGCTGGGGTTCGCCTCCGCCGGCGGGTCGCTGTCGACCTCGGAGGAGGACGTCGCGCGGCTCGGTGACGACCTGCGCCGGGCCAACGACATGGCCCAGGACGGCTGGACGCTGGTCGTCGACGACAAGGACCAGCCGCAGGGCTGGCTCGCGCTCGGCGGCCTGTCGGGCTCGGCGCTCGACGGCACGGTCACCCCCGACCTGCTCAACCTCGGTGGCACCCTCGCCGGCCAGGACGGCACGCTGCGCGAGGCCCTGGACGCCGCGCTGTCCTCGCCGAGCGGACGCGGTGTCATCGTCGACTCCGACGGCCGTTTCGTCGGCACGGTGACCCCCGGCGAGGTGCTCGAGCACATCGAGTCGCGCGCCGCCGGCATCCGCCGCAACACGCTCGCCTCGGCGAAGGGACAACGTGCCCATGCATGAGGTCTGGACGTACTTCACCGTCCACCACAGCGAGATCATGGGCTGGCTCTGGACGACCGTCTGGCTCGCCGGGGTCCCACTCGTGGTCGGGCTGCTGCTGGCTCTGCCGATCGGCTGGGTCGCGAGCCGCTACCACTGGACCTATCCGCCGATCACGTCCATCGCCGGGCTGCTCTACACGATCCCGTCGCTGGTGCTGTTCCTCGTCATCCCCGGGATCCTCGGCACGGGGATCCTGTCCCCGCTCAACGTGGCGGTGGCGCTCACCGGCTATACCATCGCGCTGCTGGTCCGCACCGTGGCCGACGGTCTGGACTCGGTGTCGTCGGACACGATGTCCGCGGCCGCTGCGATGGGCTACACCGGCAGACAGCGCCTGGTGGCGGTGCAGCTGCCGCTCGCCGTTCCGGTCATCGGCGCCGGGCTGCGCGTCGCCGCCGTGTCCAACGTCAGCCTGGTCTCGGTCGCATCGGTCATCGGCGTGCTGCAGTTGGGTCAACTGTTCGTGGTCGGTTACGACTACAACGCCCTGGCTCCGACCTTCCTCGGCCTGGTCCTGTTCGTGCTGCTCGCGCTGGCGTTCGACCTGGTGATCCTCGGCATCGTCCGGGTGCTCACCCCGTGGCAGCGGGCGGTGGGCCGGCCGTGAGCGTTCTCGCCGACGGCGCCGGGCTGCCCGGCCTCAGCCACGTGATCACGTGGTTCAACGATCCGTCCAACTGGTGGGGCTCGTCCGGGCTGCTCATCCGCATCCGCGAACACCTGCTGTACGCGCTGATCATCTTGCTGATCGCGATCGTGATCGCGCTGCCGCTGGGGCTGTTCGTCGGACACACCGGACGCGGCGTCGTCGTCGTGGTCGGGCTGGCGAACGGGCTGCGGGCGATCCCGACGCTCGGACTGGTCATCTACCTCTATCTGTGGCTGTCGACCAAGATCACCACGACGTTCGCCGTCCCCTGGCTGGTCGACCGGGGCGCGTTGGCGAGCTTCGTCTCGGTGATGATCGCGCTCGTGCTGCTCGCGCTGCCGCCCATCCTCACCAGCACCTATGCCGGCGTGCAGAACGTCGATCCGGCTGCCCGCGACGCGGCCAGCGGCATGGGGATGACCGGCGCCCAGGTGGTGCGCAAGGTGGAACTGCCCTGCGCGCTGCCGCTGATCATGTCCGGCATCCGCAGCGCCGCGCTGCAGGTGATCGCCACCGTCACCGTGGCCGCGTACCTGCCGTTCCTCGGCGGCCTCGGCCGCTACATCAAGGACGGCGCCGGAGATCTCAACAACACCCAGACCGGATACCCGGCGATGGTCGCGGCGGGCCTCACCGTCGCGATCCTCGCTGTCGTCGTCGACGCGCTGTTCAACCTGCTGCAGCGCGCCCTCGTCTCACCGGGACTCACCGGGCGGATCAAACGCGACTCGCGCCGGACCACCGTCGACCGGATCGACGCACCGGCGGAGGCCAATCTGATCAGTGCCTGACCACTGTCCGCCATCGACCAGACCACGACCTGCAAGCGACCTCGTATCAAGGAGACCGGTAATGAAGCGGATCTACGCGGCCGTAGCGACGGCCGTCGCAACCCTGGCCTTGTCCGCCTGCGGAAGCAGCGGCAGCTCGGCCAACGGCGGGGCCACCTCGCCCGGCCCGAGTTTCAACACCCAGACCGCCGGCCAGTCGACCGTCCCGGCGGGCAGCCTGCCCACCCAGCCCGGCTCGGTGACCATCGGCTCGGCGCAGTTCAACGAGAGTGAGCTGCTCGCCGACCTCTACGGCGACGCCATGGCGGCCAAGGGCGTCAAGGTCACCAAACACCTCGACATCGGTGAGCGCCCCGTCTACATGGCCGCCATGAAGGACGGCTCGATCACCGCCTTCCCCGAGTACAGCGGCTCGATCCTGCCGTACCTGCTCGGCCACGAGACGACCGCGAAGACGCCGGACGACGTCTACGCCCAGCTGCAGCAGGTCGCGGCGGCCAACAACTTCGCCGTCACCAACTTCGCGCCCGCACAGGACTCCGACACCATCACGGTGACCCAGGCGACCGCGCAGAAGTACCACCTCAAGTCGATCGGCGACCTCAAGAGCGTGGCGAGCAAGCTGACCTTCGGCGCGCCGGCTCAGTTCAAGACCCGCCCGGACGGCATCCCGGCGCTCAAGTCCGAGTACGGCGTCGTGTTCGGCCGCTTCACGGTGACCGACGCGGGCGGTCCTGTCACGGTCAACGCGCTCAAGAACGGGACGGTCGACGCGGCCGACGTGTTCTCGACCGACCCGGCGATCGTGCAGAACCACTTCGTGTCGCTCGCCGACCCGAAGAGCATGTTCGCGGCGCAGAACATCACGCCGATCTTCGCCAAGAAGACACTCACCCAGCCGATGAAGGACGCCTGCGACGCGGTGTCGGCGAAGCTGACCACGCAGATCCTCACCCAGCTGCGCGCCAAGCTCGGCCCGAACGTCGACGTCGACTCGGTGGCCAGGACCTGGCTGAAGCAGCAGGGCCTGATCTAGGCAGCGCGGCCCCGCCACGTCCCCCCCGGGACGTGGCGGGGTCAGCGGGGCAGTTGGGCGCGTAGCGCGTCCGTCACCGCCCGCGCGATCGCCGCGTACCCGCGGTCGGTCGGATCGGCTGCGTCGGCCATCCAGGACGGGTGGCCGCGCAGCGGGTCCGGGGCGTCGAGGTAGGTGCCGCCGGCCGCCTCGACCCCGGCCCGCACGGCGGCGTCGACCTTGGCGAGCTTCGGCGGGTGCGCGCTGTCGCCCCACCACGGCGCGATCGCCAGCAGGCGCGCGTCAGGCAGTTCGGCCTTCAGCCGGGCGAACAGCGCGCGGGTCTGCGCGCGGAGCGTCGCGGGTGCGGCGCCGACGTCGTTGCGGCCACCGCTGACGAGCACCACCTGTGGCTTCGCCGCGACCACGCCGGCCACCAGCGCCGCGTAGCTGCCGCCCCGCACGCCGGGCGTTGCGTATCCCGCACCGGGCTCGGCGACCACGCTGGCGTCCAGGTGCAACGCGGCGGCGACGGCGCCGGTCCAACCGTGCGCCGGGGAACTGGCGCCGCGCCCCGCCGCGTAGTCGTCGCCGAGGAACACGACCTTGACCGGTCGCGCCGAGGTGCCGGTCGCCACCGACGGTGTCGGCGATCTCGACGCAGTCGACTCCGCGTATCCGGGCGACTCACCGGCCTGCGGCACCGGGTCGTGCCGGGTGAGCACGTAGCCGGCCGCCGTGATGACCACGACCGTCAGCACGAGGACGACGATCTTCCAGACGCGCTGCACGTGCCACATCGTAGGGTTGCGCCCGTGAGCTTTTCGGTCTTGTTCGTCTGCACCGGCAACATCTGTCGCTCGCCGGCGGCCGAACTGCTGTTCCGCGACCGGGTCGGCGGGGTACCGGCCGGCTTGTCCATCGCCGTGTCGAGCGCCGGCACGCACGGCCTGTCCGGGCACGATGTCGACGCACCGACGGCCTACGCGCTGCGCGAGCGCGGCCTCGACCCGTCCCCGCATGCGGCGCGGCGGCTCAGCGCGGCGATGACCGCCGCGGCCGATCTGGTCCTCACCGCCGACTCCGCGCAGCGCTCGATCGTCCTGCACGACCTGCCGCTGGCCTTCCGGCGCACCTTCACCATGCGCGAGTTCGCCCGCCTCGGCGCGGACCTTCCGGCGCTCGCCGAGATCAGCGAGGACAGCCTGCGCGCCCGCGTGGCCCAGGTCGCCGACCAGCGCGGCGTCGTCGAGGCGGGCCTGCCGGGTGCGGACGAGATCGGCGACCCGCACGGTGCCGGCCAGGACGTCGCGCGGTCGACGGTCACGCGGATCGCGGCGACCGTCGACGCGATCGTGCACGCGTTGGGCCTGCGCGTCGCCGCCGCGGCGGCTCCGACCGGCTGAGCGGGGCCGCCGGCTCGGGCGTCAGGTGCGGCGCGCGCCGTGCGGGCTGCCTGCAGCGCCGCCGAACGGGCCGGCCTGCTCGCCGGTCGACTCACCCTCGGCTTCCGGGCTCACCACGTCGAGTGCGCTTTCGGCCGGCGCGCCGTTGGCGGCGGAGTGCGCTCCCTTGCCGTCGCCGCGGTCGGGCCGGTAGGCGTCGTAGTAGTAGCCGTACTCGTAGCTGTACTTGCCGCCCGACCTCGTGATCATGTTCAAGATGACGCCGACCGGGTGGCGGCCCACCTTGTCCAGCGCCTGGATCGACCGGGCCGCCTGGTCGCGGGTGGTCTTGCCGGCCCGGTGCACCAACAGCGTCGCGTCGGCCATCGAGGCGACCTCGGCACCGTCGGTGACCGGCAGCAGCGGCGGGGTGTCGATGATCGTGAAGTCGACGTTGCGGGAGAGTTCGGTGATCACCTGCCGGGCGTGCTGGCTGATGAGCAGCTCGCTCGGGTTCGGCGGGATCGGCCCGGAGGTCAGCACGGCGAGGTTGCGCCCCGCGTTCTGCAGCACCGTCTCGACCGGCGCCTTGCCGATGACCACTGTGGTGAATCCGACGTCGCCGACCAGGCCCAGGACCTTGGCGATGGACGGCCGGCGCAGGTCGGCCTCGACCAGGCACACCCGCGCACCGGCCTCGGCCAGCGCGGCGGCCAGGTTGATCGCGGTAGTGGTCTTGCCCTCGCCCGGGATCGCGCTCGTGACGGCGATGATGCGCGGCGGGTTGTCGACGTCGACGAACTGCAGGTTCGTGCGCAGTTGCCGGTACGCCTCGGAGCGGCTGCTGTGCGGATCGTGGCGGAAGGCGATCGGCGCGCGCGGCGTGCGCTTGTCGAAGGGCACCAGCCCGAGCACCGGAGTGCCCATTTCCTCGAAGTCGCTGGGCCCCTTGACGGTGTTGTCGAGCACCTCGCGCAGCACCGCGACGCCGACGCCGATGAGCAGGCCGACGACGAGCCCCAGGCCGATGTTGAGCACCTTGTTCGGCGTGGTCGGCGCGGCCGGAACATCGGCCCCATGGGGGATCCCGACGGTGATCACCGAGTTGCCCCGCGCGTCCTTGAGCACATTGGACGGCAGATAGCTCGACATCACGCCGGCGAGCTTGTTCGCGACCAATGCCGCCCGCACCGGGTCGGTGTCGTCGACGTGCAGGTTGATCAGGGTCTTGTTGAGCGGTGCGTCGGCGCTGACGTCGGGCGCCAGCGTCGTCACATCGAGGTTGCCGACAGCCTTCGGATCCTCGGCGCGCGCGGCCTGCAGAGCCCGGTTCAGCACGATGGGGCTGGTCGCGTAGGTCGTCAGCGACTGGACCTGCTGCTGGGCGTACGTCGAGTTCGCGCCGAGGTTCGACCCGTCGCTGCTCGAGCCGGGGACGTAGACGAACAGCTGGGCGCTGGCCTCGTAGACCTTGGTCGTCGCGAGGGTGAGCGCGACACCGGCGCCGATGCCGATCACCACGAAGGCAAGGATCGACGCCCAACTCTTGCGCAGGATGCGCACGTAGTCGCGAAGGTCCACTCGAGCCTCTCGCCGTCAAGATCAGTTGCGGGGTG
>DATBTJ010000043.1:0-71499 GCA_036559305.1 Jatrophihabitans sp. | reverse complement strand
GGGTGGCGCTCTGGCCGGGCAGGCAGGCGGCTTCGGCGCCGGCGTAGTTGATGGCGCATTGTTCGAGTAGGGCGGCCAGGCGGTAGCCGCCGGTGCGGAGGTCGTCGAGGGCGGTGATTGCGGCGCGGGCGCCGGTGTCGTAGGGCGGGGCCCAGTGCTGGGCGTTGTCGTCGGTGCCGGCCATGCCGTAACACGGGTCGAGGGCGGTGAGCAGTACCTCCACCGCGGCGTCCACCCCGCCGGCGACATCGCCGCCGAACACCCGTGCCGCGGTGTCGAACCCGACCGGATGCACATCCAGAACCGTCACACGGCGAACGCTAGAACGATCACCGCGTTCGCCGCGGACGGTTGTGGATAACCGCTAGTGCCCGCGGCAGCTGCCGGATCCGGAATCGCGGTAGGACAGCGCCGACGCGTCCTCGCCCGGGCCGGCCAGCACCGGCCGGTAGTCGAAGGTGTAGCTGCTCGGCTCGAGCTGCAGGTTCATGACGCCGAACGCCTTGTCCTGGCCGGTCACCACGTTCGGGTTGCTGTAGCCGCCGCTCGAGTTGGTCGCGAGGGTGTCCAGATCCTCACCGCCCGTGCCGACGGTCAGCTGCGTGATGCCGTGCCGCGGGTCGTAGTGACCGCTCGGATCCATCGGACGGAACCGCGCGTACAGGTGCTCGTGGCCGTTGAGGATGAGCGTCGCGTGCGCCCGGTACAGCAGCTTCCACCACGCGTCCGCCACGCCGCCCTCCTGGCCGCCTGCTCCAGGCGCCGACGGGTCGGGCACGTCGCTCGCCGACGTCGTCGCGCTGAAGGTCGGCTGGTGCCAGTAGGCGACGGTGCACGACGACCGGTCGGAGTGCAGATCGGCTGCCAGCCACCGGGTCTCCTGCGCGAGCAGTCCGTTGTCGGTGGTCGAGCAGTCGTTGTGGAACGCCGCGGAGTTGCACTCGACGTTGAGCGAGATGACGTGCCAGTTGCCGAGGTCGTAGGAGTACCAGCCCTGCTCGTTCGCGGAATCGGTGCCGGCCTGGCCCTGCTCGTGGGGCGTCCCGTTCTGGTCGTGACCGTTGAAGTAGGCGAAGTATCCGTTGCCGTTCTGCGCCGGCTCGTTGTCGCCGTGCTTGGTGTACGCGTAGTACTCGTGGTTGCCCGGGGCCGGCCGCTCGAGCGCGCGTAGCCCGCCCCAGGACTGCTCGAACGACTGCTCGAAGTCGCTGAGCTTGCCGACCTCGTACTGCTCGTCGCCGAGCAGCGCCACCGCGCCCGGCTTCATCGCGTACGCCTGCTGCGCCGTGGCGAACTCGGCGGCATAACCGCCGCCGTCCGGGCTGCCGCACTTGAGCGAGGCGGGGGTGGCGGAGTTCTCGGCGGTGGCCGGTTCGCAGGCGATGTCGCCGACGGTGGCGAGGGTAAACGAGCGCTGGTCGTGCTGCTGCCCGTACGGCCAGTCGGCGGACGGCGACGGACTCGCGAGCGCGAGCCCTGCGGCGGCGAGCACAGCCACGCCCGCGGCGGACGTGGCGATCGTGATTCGGCGGAGCCGACGGGTCATCTCGGGGGTCCTCGATTCGTGTGAAGAGCGAACCTTTGGACGCTATGACCGCGCGATCGCCGGTCGCGACGAACGCACGGCGACGATCACGTGAACAAACAACGAGTAGGGCCGGCGGGATTCGAACCCGCACTGGCGCGGACCTAAACCGCGTGCCTCCTGCCAATTGGGCTACGGCCCCAGCGCTGGTCAGCTTACGAGCGGCGACTCGCGCACGCGATGCACGTCGCCGCCGTAGGACGGGCGGCGAGCCGCGCCGCGGCGATCACCCCGCCGCAGACCACGCATCGTCCGTAGCTGCCGTCGTCGAGACGGAGCAACGCCGCGTCGACGGCGGCGAGCCGTTCGCGCGCCTGGTCGAGCAGCGCCAGCGCCTGCGCGCGCTCGAATCCGATCGTCGCGCCTTCGGGGTCGTGCTCGTCGTCGCCGGTCGTCGACGAGGCCGAGCCCACGATCGCGTCGACGTCGGCGCGCAGCGCGGTGATCCGGGCCAACGCCTGCGCGCGCTCGTCCTCGAGCCGCGGCCGCGGCCGCGGATCAGTCGAGCCCGAGGTCACGGCGCAGCTTCGCGACGTGCCCGGTCGCCTTGACGTTGTACTGGGCCAGCTCGATGCGGCCCTGCTCGTCCACGACGAACGTCGAGCGGATCACGCCCATCATCGTCTTGCCGTAGAGCGTCTTCTCACCGAATGCGCCGTAGGCCTGCAGGGTCTCGCGATCCGGATCGGCCAGCAGCGGGAAGGTGACCGCGTCGCGCTCGCGGAACTTCGCGAGCTTGGCCGGCTTGTCCGGCGAGATGCCCAGGACGGCGTAACCGGCGGAGGCCAGCGAGTCGAGGCTGTCCCGGAAATCGCACGCCTGCTTCGTGCAGCCCGGCGTCATCGCCGCGGGATAGAAGTAGACGATGACCTTCCGGCCGCGGAAGTCGGTGAGCCGGACGGTGTTGCCGTCGGCGTCGTCGAGTGCGAAGTCGGGTGCCGGATCACCGGGTTCGAGGCGGGCCACGGCACAAGACGTTACCTATCCCGCTCCGGCGGCGCCGTGGTGTGGCCCTAAGGTTGCTACCGGCAGGACAACCGGCGAGAGGACCTGAGGTGACCGAGCGGGGACCTGAACAGATCCAGCGCGAGATCGAGCAGGCGCGGATGAAACTCGCCGGCGCGGTCGATCAGCTCGCCTACCGCACCAATCCGAAGCGGGTTGCGGAGAACGCGAAGCAGACCCTGCGTGAGCGGGCCCAGTCGCCGGCGGGACGGGCCGTGATCGGCGTCGCCGGTGGCCTGGTCGTCGTGCTGGTCATCCGTCGCATCCGGAAGGGCCGCCGCTGACGCCCACCGCGGTCCTGCTGCTCTCCTGCCCCGACCAGCCGGGTCTGGTCCACGCGGTCGCCCAGTTCGTCCTCGACGCGGGCGGGAACATCCTGCACGCCGAGCAGCACACCGACCGCGAGGCCGGCGTCTTCTTCCAGCGGGTCGAGTTCGACCTGGACGAGGCCCGCGTCGCCCGCGACGACCTTCGCGCGGCGTTCGCGCCGGTCGCGGACCGCTTCGGCATGACGGCCGCGGTGCGCTTCACCGATCAGCGTCCGCGTCTGGCGATCCTGGCGTCGAAGCAGCCGCATTGCGTGGCGGACCTGCTCGGCCGCTGGCGTGCGGGGGAGCTGGCCGCCGACATCGCCGTGGTGATCAGCAATCACCCCGACCACGCCGCGCTCGCCGACTTCAGCGGCGTGCCGTACCGGCACCTGCCCATCGATCCGGGCGACCGTGCGGCCGGTGAGGCGGCGCTCGTGGCCGAACTCGCCACGCACGACGTCGAGCTGGTCGTGCTGGCCCGCTACATGCAGATCCTCGGCCCGGCGGTGCTCGACGCCTACCCCAACCGGATCGTCAACATCCATCACTCGTTCCTGCCGGCGTTCGTCGGCGCGCGTCCCTATCACCAGGCGCAGCAGCGTGGCGTCAAGCTGATCGGCGCGACGGCGCACTACGCGACGGCCGATCTGGACGAGGGGCCGATCATCGCCCAGGACGTCGAACCGGTCAGCCACCGCGACTCGGTCGCCGACATGGTGCGCAAGGGCCGCGACCTGGAGACGGTCGTGCTCGCCCGTGCCGTCCGCGCCCACGTCGAACACCGGACGCTGGTCTTCGGGAACAAGACGATCGTCTTCGGCTGACGGCGTTCATGGACCCGCCATGAATGGTTCATGAAAACGGGTCGCTAGTGTGCTCACACGTGTCCTTCCGACTGACGCCGCGCGACAGCGCCTTCTACGGCATGTTCAACGAAGCAGGGCAGAACATCGCCGATTGTGCGGACCTGCTGGCCGGCCTGCTCGATCCGAACGCCAACCGGAAAGCGATCGCCAAGCAACTGCGCGAGCGCGAACATGTCGGCGACTCGGTGACGCACCGGATCATGCGGCAGCTCAACACCAGCTTCGTGTCCCCGTTCGACCGCGAGGACATCTACCGGCTGGCTTCGGCCCTCGACGACGTCATCGACGCGATGGAGGCGACGGCCGACTTCATCGTCCTCGCCGACGTGGGCAAGCTGCCCGCGCTGATGGCCGAGCAGATCACCCTGATCGCCCGGTCGTCGCACGAAACCGCTGACGCGATGGGGCGGCTGCGCACGCTGCGTGACCTCGAGCCGTACTGGATCGAGGTGAACCGGCTCGAGAACGAGGCCGATCGCGTCTACCGCAAGTTGCTGTCGCGGCTGTTCAGCGGCGACTACGACGCGCTGACCATGGTCAAGCTGCGCGAGGTCGCGGACGGGTTCGAGGAGGCCGCCGACGCACTGGAGCACGTCGCGCACGCCGTCGAGACCATCGCGGTCAAGGAGTCGTAGACCTGATGGACTCCACCTTCCTGGTGGTGGTGATCGTCGCGGTGGCCCTCGGGTTCGACTTCACCAACGGCTTCCACGACTCGGCCAATGCCATCGCCACGTCGATCTCGACCAAGGCGCTCACGCCGCGGGTGGCCCTGGGCATGGCGGCGGTCGCGAACATCGCCGGCGCGCTGATCTCCACCGCGGTGGCGAAGACGATCGGCAGCGGGATCATCGCGCCCCCTTCACACCGCGCCGGCCTCGTGCTCGTGCTGTCCGCACTTCTCGGCGCGATCTTGTGGAATCTGGGCACCTGGTACTTCGGTCTGCCGTCGTCCTCGTCGCACGCCCTCATCGGCGGGCTGATCGGCGCGGCGCTCGCGGCCGCGGACACGGTCCAGTGGCAGGGCGTGATCGACAAGGTCCTGATCCCGATGGTGTTGTCGCCGCTGGTCGGGTTCGGGCTCAGCTACCTGTTCATGATCGCAATCCTGTGGGCGTTCCGGCGCGCCAACGCGGTGAAGACCCAGCGCGGTTTCCGGTGGGCGCAGATCGCCTCCGCGGCGACGATGGCCTTCGGGCACGGTACCCAGGACGCGCAGAAGACGATGGGCGTCATCTTCGCCACGCTGGTCGTGTCCGGGCACCTGCAGTCCACCGACGCGATCCCGTACTGGGTCATCTTCGGCTCCGCCGCGGCGATCTCGCTCGGGACCTACTCCGGCGGGTGGCGCATCATGCGCACGCTGGGCCGGCGGATCTTCTCCCTCACCCCGGCAAGCGGCTTCTCGGCGCAGGCCGTCTCGAGCGCCGTCATGCTGGCCACCGCGCAGTACGGGCTGCCGGTCTCGACCACCCACGTCATCTCGTCCTCGGTCATGGGTGTCGGCGCCACGCGGCGACTGTCGGCCGTGCGGTGGGGCGTCGCGGGCAACATCGTGGTCGCCTGGGTCCTGACCATCCCGGCAGCGGGCCTGGTGGCCGCGCTGGTCTGGTACGTGCTGAGCCCGCTGCTCGTCTGACGACAGCGGCGCTTCGCCTGACAGACTCCTGGTCCATGACGTTCCCCTCGTCGTTCGCCCACGAGATCTACGCCGCCGGCGTCACCGGCGTGACGCCGCCGATCACGACCGACCCGGACGGGCTCGAGGCAGCCGCCCGCGAAGCGCTCGACCCCGAACCGTTCTGGTACGTCGCCGGGGCCGCCGCGACCGGGGCGACGATGCGCGCCAACCGCGAGGCCTTCGATCACTGGCGGATCGTGCCGCGCATGCTCGCCGGAGTCACCGACCGCGACCTGGCCACGACCGTGCTCGGACAGCAGCTGTCGGCGCCGGTGATCACCTCGCCGATCGGGGTGCAGTCGATCGTCCACCCCGACGCCGAGCGCGCGGCCGCACGCGTCGCCGGCGAACTCGGCATCGCGATGGCGTTGTCGACGGTCAGCTCGGTCGTCCTCGAAGACGTCGCCGCCGAGAACGGCGACGGCGTGCGCTGGTTCCAGCTGTACTGGCCGCACGACGACGCGGTCTGCGTGAGCCTGCTCGAGCGGGCGAAGGCGGCCGGTTTCACCGCGCTGGTCGTCACGCTCGACACCTGGCTGCTCGGCTGGCGTCCGCACGACCTCGACCACGGCTACCTGCCGTTCCTGCAGGGCGTCGGGCTGGCCAACTACTTCACCGATCCGGCGTTCTGCGCGGGGCTGGCGTCGACGCCCGACGAGGACGTCGCGGCCGCCGTCGCGCACTGGCTGCCGGTCTTCACCGGAAAGGACCACACCTGGGCCGACCTCGCGTTCCTGCGTGAGCACTGGGACGGGCCGATCGTGCTCAAGGGCATCCAGCACCCCGACGACGCGCGCCGTGCCGTCGACGCCGGCATGCAGGGCGTGCTGGTGTCCAACCACGGCGGCCGGCAGGTGGACGGCGCGATCGGCGCGCTCGAGGCGCTGCCCGGCATCGCGGACGCGGTCGGTGACCAGATCGAGGTGCTGTTCGACTCGGGCATCCGCACCGGCTCGGACATCGTCAAGGCGCTCGCGCTGGGTGCTCGGGCGGTGCTCGTCGGACGGCCCTGGGTGTACGGCCTGGCGGTCGGCGGGACGGACGGCGTGCGGCACGTGTTGCGCGGCCTGCTCGCCGACCTCGACCTCGCGCTCGCGCTGTCGGGCAACCGGCGGCCGAGCGAACTGACCCGCGACTGCCTGCACCGTGGGTAGCCGCCCGCGGCCGGGTGGGACATAGTCGGGGTATGCCGCTGCATCCTGGTCGCTCGTCCGAACAACGTCACAAGCGCCGCGCCGAGCGCCCCGCCGAGGACTTCAATCCCATGCTGGGCTCGGCCGATCCCGCGATCAGCGAGGTGATCCGGCCGCCGCACGACCGGCTGGCGGCCGATCCGGTGCCGGGCTCGGTGGCCTACCGGATCATCCACGACGAGCTGCTGCTCGACGGCAGCGCGCGGCTCAACCTCGCCACGTTCGTCACGACGTGGATGGAGGCCGAGGCAGGTCAGCTGATGGCCGAGTCGGTCGACAAGAACATGATCGACAAGGACGAGTACCCGCAGACCGCCGAGATCGAGCGGCGCTGCGTGTCGATCCTCGCCGACCTGTGGAACGCGCCGGACCCCGCTCAGGCGATGGGTTGCTCGACCACCGGCTCGAGCGAGGCGGCGATGCTCGCCGGCATGGCGCTCAAACGGCGCTGGGCCGCCCGCACCGGGGCCGGGCCGGAGCGCCGTCCGAATCTCGTCATGGGCTCCAACGTCCAGGTGTGCTGGGAGAAGTTCTGCCGGTACTGGGACGTCGAGCCGCGCCTCGTGCCGATGGAGGGCGACCGCTATCACCTCGACGCGGAGTCGGCGGTGGCGCACTGCGACGAGAACACCATCGGCGTCGTCGCGATCCTGGGCTCGACGATGGACGGCAGCTACGAGCCGGTCGCCGAGATCGCCGCGGCGCTCGACGAGTACGAGAAGCGCACCGGCACCCACGTGCCGGTGCACGTCGACGCCGCGTCGGGCGGGTTCGTCGCGCCGTTCCTCGACACCGATCTCGAGTGGGACTTCCGCCTCGAGCGAGTGGTGTCGATCAACGCGTCCGGGCACAAGTACGGGCTGGTGTATCCCGGCGTCGGCTGGGCGCTGTGGCGCGACAAGCAGTCGCTGCCGGAGGAACTGATCTTCAACGTCAACTACCTCGGCGGCGAGATGCCGACGTTCGCGCTGAACTTCTCCCGCCCGGGCGCAGAGGTCATCGCGCAGTACTACATGTTCTTCCGGCTCGGCCGCGACGGCTACCGCGCAGTCCAGCAGGCCACCCGCAGCGTCGCGATGTACATCGCGCAGGAGGTCGCGAAGCTGGACGAGTTCGAGCTGGTGTCGGACGGATCGCAGCTGCCGGTCGTCACGTTCACGACCACGGACGGAGTGCCTTTTGACGTGTTCGCGGTCTCGGCCAAGCTGCGCGAGAAGGGCTGGCTGGTGCCGGCTTACACCTTTCCGGAGAACCGGCAGGATCTCGCCGTGCTGCGCATCGTGTGCCGCAACGGCTTCAGCCATGACCTGGCCGACCTGTTCATCGAGAACCTGCAGCAGGGCCTGGCCGAGCTCGATCAGGCCGCCCACCGCGAGAAGGGCGAGCCCAGCGGGCCGGCGGGCTTCCGGCACTGACCGACCCCGGCTGCGCGGGCCGCTGCTGAAAGACTGGATGCATGCAACGTCGCGTGGTCGTCCTCGGCTCGACGGGTTCGATCGGCACGCAGGCGCTCGACGTGGTCCGGCAGGCCCCGGACCGGTTCGCGGTGTCCGCGATCGCGGCCGGCGGCTCCGACGTCGGCCTGCTCGCCCGGCAGGCTGCCGAGTTCGACGTCGGCACCGTCGGGGTGTGGCGCGCCGAGGCGGCGCAGGAACTGGCGGAGCGGCTCGCGGCGCTCGGCCGGACGCCGCGCATCGTGACCGGCCCCGCGGTGGTGGAACTCGCCACCGCCGGCTGTGACGTCGTGCTGAACGCGATCGCCGGCGCGGCGGGTCTGCGGGCCACGCTGGCGGCCCTGGACGCGGGCCGCACCGTGGCGCTGGCGAACAAGGAATCGCTGGTCGCCGGCGGCCCGCTGGTGACCAGCCGGGTCCGGCGCGGCCAACTGCGCCCGGTCGACTCGGAGCACTCGGCGCTGGCCCAGTGTCTGCGCGGCGGCCGCGCCGACGAGGTGCGCAAGCTCGTCGTCACGGCCAGCGGCGGCCCGTTCCGCGGCCGGGATCGCGCGTCGCTGGAACACGTCACGCCCGCCGAGGCGCTCGCCCACCCCACCTGGGACATGGGCACCCTGATCACGACGAACTCCGCGACGCTGGTGAACAAGGGCCTCGAGGTCATCGAGGCGCACCTGCTGTTCGACATCCCCTACGACACCATCGAGGTCGTCGTCCACCCGCAGTCGATCGTCCACTCGATGGTCGAGTTCACCGACGGCTCGACCCTGGCCCAGCTGTCCCCGCCGGACATGCGGCTGACGATCGCGCTGGCGCTCGGCTGGCCCGACCGGGTGCCCGGCGCCTCCGCGCCGATGGACTGGACCACGGCTCAGACGCTGACCTTCGAACCGCTCGACGACGCCGCCTTCCCGGCCGTCGCGCTGGCGCGCCGCGTCGGCGTCGCAGGTGGCTGTGCGCCGGCCGTGTACAACGCCGCCAACGAGGCGCTGGTCGAGGCTTTTCACGCGGGAACGGTGAGATTCCTGCAGATCGTGGACACCGTGGCCGATGTGGTGGACGAGTGGCTGAGCAAGTACCAAGCCGACGTCGGGAACCCGGGTACCGTCGAAGACGTCGAACAGGCAGACGCGTGGGCGCGGGCTCGCGCCGCCGAACTGGCCGGACGTCCCGGCTGAGCCGATCACGGAGGTCGCATGCTGTACGCGCTCGGCGTGCTCATCTTCGCTGTCGGCCTGCTGGCCTCGATCGCGCTGCACGAGGTCGGGCACATGGTGCCGGCCAAGAAGTTCGGCGTGAAGGTGACCCAGTACATGGTCGGCTTCGGCCCGACGCTGTGGTCGCGCAAGAAGGGTGACACCGAGTACGGCGTCAAGGCGATCCCGCTGGGCGGCTACATCCGCATGATCGGCATGGTGCCGCCGGCCCGCGTCGACGGCAGGCGCTCGCGCTGGCCCCGCCGGGTCTCCTCGGCGATCGAGGACTTCCGGCAGGTCAGCCGCGACGAGGTGAAGAGCGTCGAGGACGAGCCGCGCCAGTTCTACCGGCTCACCCCGGGCAAGAAGATGATCGTCATGCTCGGCGGCCCGACCATGAACCTGCTCATCTACCTCGTCCTCACCGTCATCCTGCTCACCGCGTTCGGCACCCCTGCGTCCAGCCCGACCACGACGGTGGCGCTGGTCGAGAAGTGCGTGGTCGCCGCGAACGCGACCCCCGCGCAGGTCAAGCGCTGCACGCAGACCAACTCGCCGGCGGCGCTGGCCGGGCTCAAGACCGGCGACACGATCGTCGCGATCAACGGCAGCGGGGTGCGCGGCTGGACCGACCTCACCAACGTGATCGAGCCGGCCGCGAACAAGAAGCTGGCGGTGACCGTGCTGCGGCACGGCAAGCGCGTGAACCTGACGGTGACCCCGGTGCGCAACGTGAAGTACGTCGACGGTTCGACGACCAAGACCCATGACGTCGGCTTCATCGGCATCGCGCCGACCACGCGGTACTACTACGCCAACAAGGGCATCGCCGATGTGCCCGGCGAGATCGGCCGGCAGGTCGGTGTCGGGCTGAGCGCGATCGGCCGCTACCCCGAGAAGCTGCACTCGCTGTGGGGCACCGTCTTCGAGGGCAAGAAGCGGGATCCGCAGGGCGCGGTCGGCGTCGTCGGTATCGGCCGGATCGGCGGCCAGATCGCCGACTCGCACGTGCTGACGGTCAAGGACAAGGTGTACACGCTCATCGGGCTGCTCGCCTCGGTGAACCTGCTGCTGTTCTTCTTCAACCTCTTGCCGCTGCTGCCGCTCGACGGCGGCCACGTGGCGGGCGCGATCGTCGAGGCAGCCAAGCGCGGCCGGGCACGGCTGCGGGCGCGCCGCGATCCCGAGGCGGCCGCACGGCGTCCGCAGATCTTCGTCGACACCGCGCAGATGCTGCCCGTGATGTACGCCGTGGCGTCCCTGCTCATCCTCGTCACGCTGCTGACGCTGTACGCAGACATCGTCAAACCCATCAACGTCGGATAATGGAGTCATGGCAGTACCCCTAGGAATGCCCTCAGCACCCCCACCGGTCCTCGCGCCGCGGCGCAGGTCCCGCCAGATCAAGGTCGGTTCGGTCGCCGTCGGCGGCGACGCGCCGGTGTCGGTCCAGTCCATGACGACGACGCTGACCGCCGACGTCAACGCGACGCTGCAGCAGATCGCCGAGCTGACGGCGGCCGGCTGCGACATCGTCCGGGTCGCCTGCCCGTCCGCCGACGACGCCGACGCGCTGCCGGCGATCGCGGCGAAGTCGCAGATCCCGGTGATCGCCGACATCCACTTCCAGCCCAGGTACGTCTTCGCGGCCATCGACGCGGGATGCGCGGCCGTGCGCGTCAACCCGGGCAACATCAAGAAGTTCGACGACCAGATCGGTGCCATCGCCAGGGCCGCCACCGACGCGGGCGTGTCGCTGCGCATCGGCGTGAACGCCGGTTCGCTGGACAGGCGCCTGCTCGAGAAGCACGGCAAGGCCACTCCGGAGGCGCTCGTCGAGTCGGCGCTGTGGGAGGCCTCGCTGTTCGAGGAGCACGGCTTCCGCGATTTCAAGATCTCGGTCAAGCACAACGACCCTGTCGTGATGGTGCGCGCCTACGAGCAGCTCGCCGAGCAGTGCGACTACCCGCTGCACCTCGGCGTCACCGAGGCGGGCCCTGCGTTCCAGGGCACGATCAAGTCCGCCGTCGCGTTCGGCGCGCTGCTGTCACGGGGGATCGGCGACACGATCCGGGTCTCGCTGTCCGCGCCGCCGGTCGAGGAGGTCAAGGTCGGCCTCGCGATCCTGGAGTCGCTGAACCTGCGCCAGCGGCGGCTCGAGATCGTGTCGTGCCCGTCGTGCGGTCGCGCCCAGGTCGACGTCTACACCCTGGCCGACAAGGTCACCGCGGGTCTGCAGGGCATCGAGGTGCCCCTGCGTGTGGCCGTCATGGGCTGCGTGGTGAACGGGCCGGGCGAGGCGCGCGAGGCGGACCTCGGGGTGGCCTCCGGCAACGGCAAGGGCCAGATCTTCGTCAAGGGTGAGGTCATCAAGACCGTCCCCGAGTCGCAGATCGTCGAGACGCTCATCGAAGAGGCGCTGCGGATGGCCGATCAGATGGGGGACGAGACGGGGACGGCGACCGGCACGCCCCAGGTTTCGATCAGCTGACGGTTGCCGACTGCGCGGCGTGCGGGCGGTAGCGTCGACCCGTGACGTTCGTCCGGCCGGTGCCTGCGACAGCGCGCGGGGTCGACGTGCTCGGGACGGCCGACCGCCTGGAGCTGGACCGTCTGGTCGCCGCCGACCCGATCGTCAATTCGGTGGTGGCTGCCCGGCTCGCGATCTATCGCTCGCCGGACCCGGTGCGCCTGGGCGGCGTGCTGCTCGGCGCGCGCGACACGACTGGCGTGCTCACCGGCGCGGCGTTCAACGGTGGCAACCTGATCCCGATCGGCGGGACCGAAGCGGACTGGACGGCGCTGGCCGAGCAGGTCGCCGGCGTGCGCCGGGTCTGCACGTCGATCGTCGGCCCGTTCGACGCCGTCGCCGCGATGTGGGCCGCGCTCGAACCACGCTGGGGCCCGGCCCGCGCGATCCGTGAGCGGCAGCCGCTGCTGGCCGTCACCCGCAGCGAGCCGCGCCGGGTACCCCGCGATCGTCGCGTACGGGTGATGCACCCCGACGAGCTCGAGCGGTACCTGCCCGCGGCCGCAGCCATGTTCACCGAGGAACTGGGCATCTCGCCGTTCGCAGGGCACGCCGGCACGAGCTACCGGCGTCGCGTCGAGACGTTGCTCGCCAACGGGCGCGCGTTCGGCATCGTCGACGACGACGGGCAGATGGTGTTCAAGGCCGACATCGGCGCGCTCACCCGCGACACCTGCCAGGTGCAGGGCGTCTGGGTCCGCCCGGATCTGCGGGGGCAGGGCATCGGTACGCACGCGCTGGCCGCCGTGCTCGACCACGCGCTGCGGCTCGCGCCCTCCGCCAGCCTCTACGTCAACGACTACAACCACGCCGCGCGCCGGATGTATGCCACCTTGGGGATGCGCCAGGTGTCGGTGCTGAAAACCGTCTTGTTCTGAGCGGTAGCTGTCACCGACCTGAGCGGCGCCCGTCCCGCAGCCGGTCGGCGGTGGGGTGCGCGGCGGTTCGTATCGCACCGGCAGATCAAGCGTGGGTGGCCGCAAACGATCACGTGTTCCTCCGGTCTGCTCGGTGCGGGCGAGGCTGAGCGAGCGCACCGGAGGAGAACGTGATCAGGCCCGCTGGCTGCCGGTCACCTTGCCCCGCGCAGGTGGGCTGGCGGGCCGTCCCAGCCCGCACTGGCGGGGCAAGGTCGCGGACGGGGGACTGGGCGGCCAGTTGCGCACTGGCCGGGTCGAGGCCGGCTGCCGCCACGTGAATACCCGCTCGCCGGCTGTCCCGCAAACCCTGTAGTAAGTAGGCATGCGTCACGCGTTGCCGCCCGTATCGGCAGTCATCTTCGACTGGGGCGGCACGCTCACCCCCTGGCACGACATCGACCCGATCGCCCAGTGGCTCGCGGCCGTCGACGACGGCGACGCGGCGCAACGGCTCGACGAGGCGGCTGCAGTGGTGTGGGCGCGCAGCCGCGACGAGCACCGCAGCGCGACGCTCGAGGAGGTGTTCACGCTCGCCGGCGTCACCCCGTCCGCGCGCATGACCGACGCGTTCTACGAGTGGTGGCAACCGCACTCGATCACCGACCCCGACGCGCACGTCGTCCTGCGCGGCCTGCGTGAGCGCGGCATCAAGGTCGGGGTGCTCTCCAACACGATCTGGGCCCGCCGCGAGCACGAGCGGATCTTCGAACGCGACGGGCTGACCGACCTCATCGACGGCGCGATCTACACCTCCGAGATCCCGTGGACCAAGCCGCACCCCGAGGCGTTCCGCGCGGCGCTCGCCGCGATCGGCGATCCCGAACCGCGCCGCACCGTGTTCGTCGGCGATCGGCCGTTCGACGACATCTACGGAGCCTCCGCTGTGGGCATGCGCACGATCCTGGTGCCGCACAGCACCATTCCGTCCGACCAGATCGGGCACACCGAGGGTGACCCGGACGCTGTCGCCCACCGATTGGCCGACGTTCTCGGCATCGTCACCGAGTGGAACGAAACTGTCAGCGACCGGGAGCATGCTTGAGCCCATGCTGGTCCGCCTGCTGATCCGACACCTGAGGCCCTACCGCCGCTGGCTCGCGGCGGTGGTCGGGTTGCAGCTGGTCAGCACCCTCGCTGCGCTGTACCTCCCGAGCCTCAACGCCGACATCATCGACAAGGGCGTGGCCCGCGGCGACACCGGCTACATCATCCGTACCGGCGGCTGGATGCTCGCCGTCAGCGTCGTCCAGATCGCGGCATCGGTCGCGGCGGTGTTCTTCGGTGCACGCGCCGCGATGTCGTTCGGGCGTGACCTGCGCGCCACCCTGTTCGGCCACGTGCTCCGCTTCAGCGCGCGCGAGGTCACTCAGTTCGGTCCGCCGTCGCTGATCACCCGCAGCACGAACGACGTGCAGCAGGTGCAGATGCTCGTGGTCATGACCTGCACGCTGATGGTCGCCGCGCCGATCATGTGCGTGGGCGGGGTCGTCATGGCCGTGCGCGAGGACGTCGGGATGAGCTGGCTGCTCGCGGTCTGCGTCCCGGCGCTGGCGGTCTCGATCGGGCTGATCGTCACGCGGCTGGTCCCGCAGTTCCGCACGATGCAGACCCGCATCGACAAGGTCAACCGCGTGCTGCGCGAGCAGTTGAGCGGCATCCGCGTGGTGCGCGCCTTCGTGCGCGAGCCCGAGGAACGTGCTCGCTTCGGCGTCGCCAACGACGAGTTGACCGCGACCGGAATCCGCACCGGGCGGCTGATGGCGCTGATGTTCCCGACCGTCATGGTCGTGCTCAACGTCTCGAGTGTCGCGGTGCTCTGGGTCGGCGCCGGGCGCATCGAGAGCGGGGCCACCCAGATCGGCTCGCTGACCGCGTTCCTCACCTATCTGACGCAGATCCTCATGTCGGTCATGATGGCGACCTTCATGCTGATGATGGTGCCGCGGGCCAGCGTCTGCGCGGACCGGATCCACGAGGTGCTCGACACCGAGACCTCGGTGGTGCCGCCGGCGCGGCCGGTGCGTCGCGTCGCGGCGCGCGCCGAGGTCGAGTTCCGCGACGTCACGTTCAGCTACCCGGGCGCGTCGGCGCCGGTGGTCGAGCACGTCACGCTGCGTGCCGGTCCCGGCACCACCACCGCGTTCGTCGGCAGCACCGGTGCGGGCAAGTCGACGCTGGTCTCGCTCATCCCGCGGCTGTTCGATGTCACCGGCGGCGCGGTCGTCGTCGACGGGGTCGACGTCCGCGAGATCGACCCGGAGCTGCTGCACGAACGCGTGGCGATCGTCCCGCAGAAGGCGTACCTGTTCTCCGGGACGGTGGCGAGCAACCTGCGCTACGGACGTCCGGACGCGACCGAGGAGCAGCTGTGGGACGCCCTGCGCACCGCGCAGGCCGAGCAGTTCGTGGCCGCCATGCCCGGCGGTCTCGACGCCACGATCGCGCAGGGCGGCACGAACGTGTCCGGCGGCCAGCGGCAGCGGCTCGCGATCGCCCGGGCGCTGGTGCGCCGACCCGAGATCTACCTGTTCGACGAGTCCTTCTCGGCCCTCGACCTCGGCACCGACGCCCGGCTGCGGTGCGCCCTCGAGCCGGTCACCCGCGACGCCGCGGTGTTGGTCGTCGCCTCGCGGGTGTCCACGATCGCCGGCGCCGACCAGATCGTCGTGCTCGAGGGCGGACGCGTCGTCGGCATCGGCCGGCACGACGAGCTGGTGGCCACCTGCCCGACCTATGCCGAGATCGTCGAGTCGCAGCTGTCCGCCGAGGACGCCGCATGACCAGCACTCCGACCACCACTCCGAAGCGCCTGCCACCGGCCGGGGGAGAGGCGCGCCGGCGCGGGGGTCCGCCGTGGATGAGCGCCGCGATGCCCACCGAGAAGGCGATGACCTTCCTCCCGTCGGCCCGCCGGCTGCTGGGTCGGCTGCGGCCGTACCGCGCCACGCTGCTCGCCGTCCTGGCCCTCGCCGTCGTCAGCGTCACCTGCAGCGTGATCGGTCCGAAGCTGCTCGGCCGCGCGACCGACATCATCTTCACCGGATTCCTCGGCTCGCGCCTGCCGGCCGGCGTACCGCTGGACCGGATCGTCGCGCAGGCCCGCGCGCGCGGTGACGGGAACTACGCGGACCTGATCGCGCGGGCCCACCCGGTTCCCGGCGTGGGCATCGACTTCGGCGCGCTCGGCACCGTGCTCGGCTGGGCCCTGGCCGTCTACGTCGTGGCCAACGTCCTCGCGTTCCTGCAAGGCCTGCTGCTCACCCGGTCGGTCAACCTCACGGTGCGGACGTTGCGCGCGGACGTGGAGGACAAGCTGGCCCGCCTGCCGCTGCCCTATGTCGACGGCCAGCCGCGCGGCGAGCTGCTCAGCCGGGTCACGAACGACATCGACAACATCGCGCAGAGCCTGCAGCAGACCCTGAGCCAGCTGCTGACCTCCTTGCTCACGGTGATCGGTGTCGTCGTGTTCATGTTCGTGATCTCGCCGCTGCTCGCGGTGATCGCGCTGGTCACCATCCCGGTGACGATGCTCGTCACCAAGGCGATCGCGCGGCGCTCCCAGCCGCGCTTCATCGCGCAGTGGCAGGCGACCGGACGGCTGAACGCGCACATCGAGGAGGCGTTCTCGGGCCACGAGATCGTGCGGGTGTTCGGGCGGCAGCGCGACAGCGAGGCGAGCTTCGCGTGCACCAACGACGAGCTGTACGCCGCGAGCTGGGGCGCGCAGTTCGTCAGCGGCGTGATCATGCCGGCGATGATGTTCATCGGGAACCTGAACTACGTCGTGATCGCCGTGGTCGGCGGGTTGCGGGTCTCGTCCGGATCGATGTCGCTGGGCGACGTGCAGGCGTTCATCCAGTACTCGCGCCAGTTCACCCAGCCCCTCACCCAGGTCGCGTCGATGGCGAACCTGCTGCAGTCCGGGGTGGCGTCCGCCGAGCGTGTCTTCGACCTGCTCGACGCCCCGGAGGAAACTCCCGACCCGGTTGATCCGCAACTGCCCGCGCAGCGCCGCGGCCGGGTCGAGTTCGAGCACGTGTCGTTCCGGTACCAGCCCGACGAGCCGCTGATCGAGGATCTGTCGCTGGTCGCCGAGCCGGGCCACACCGTCGCCATCGTCGGGCCGACCGGCGCGGGGAAGACCACGTTGGTCAACCTCGTCCTGCGCTTCTACGAGCTCGATTCCGGACGGATCACGATCGACGGCCTCGACATCACCGCGATGCGCCGCGACGACCTGCGCAGCCGCATCGGCATGGTGCTGCAGGACACCTGGCTGTTCGGCGGCACGATCTGGGACAACATCGCCTACGGGCGTCCGGGTGCCGGCGAGGAGGAGATCCTCGAGGCCGCGCGGATCGCGTTCGTCGACCGCTTCGTCCAGTCGCTGCCCGCCGGGTACCAGACCGTCCTGGACGAGCAGACGAGCAACCTCAGCGCCGGCCAACGGCAGCTGGTCACCATCGCGCGAGCCTTCCTTGCCGACCCGGCGCTGCTGATCCTGGACGAGGCGACCAGCTCGGTCGACACCCGCACCGAGCTGCAGGTGCAGCACGCGACCGCCGCGCTGCGCACGAACCGGACGAGCTTCGTCGTCGCCCACCGGCTGTCGACCATCCGCGACGCCGACCTGATCCTGGTGATGGACTCCGGCCGCATCGTCGAGCAGGGCACCCACCAGCAGCTGCTCGCCGCGCGCGGCGCGTACTTCGAGCTCTACACGACCCAGTTCACCAGCCCGGCCGGCGAGGAGCCGGTGCGTGCCTGAGCAGCGAGGGTCTTACGAACGGCCCTCAAACGGATCGGTGTGCTCGAGACCGGCCAGCAGAATCTGCAGCAGCCGAGCGAGGTCGGCCTGCTGGCGAGGTGTGAGCGCCTGCAGCAGCCGCCGCTCGGTGTCGAGATGGTCGGGCAGCGTGCTGTCGACCGCCCGACGACCCGATGCCGTGAGCTGCACCAGGACGCCGCGTCCGTCCTCCGAGCGCCTGGTGCGGCGGACCAGCCCGCGCTGCTCCAGCTTGTCCAGCCGCTGCGTGACGGCGCCGGTGGTGATCATCGCGCTCTCGCCGAGCTGCTTCGGCGTGAGCGCGAAGGGCTTCCCACTTCGCCTGAGGGTGGCCAGCACGTCGAAGGAGGCAGCGTCGAGGTCGTGTCTGGCGAAGTTCGCAGCCAGTTCGGCGTCGACCCGACGGGCGGCGCGCGAAAGCCGGCCGAACACGGCCATCGGCTGCGCGTCCAGGTCCGGTCGCTCTGCTGCCCACTGCGCCAGGATCTCGCTCACGTGGTCGACCATGACTGCCATCCTAGCCAGTGCCTTAGCGCTAAGTTAAACTAACTTAGTGCTAAGGAACTATGCTGCGGCGCTCGCGCCGGCCATCTGGGGAACGACGTATCTGACGACCACCGACTTCCTGCCCGCCTACCGTCCCCTGACCGCTGCGCTGTTACGGGCCTTGCCCGCAGCGCTCGTGTTGCTCGCCGTCACGCGCCGGTGCCCGCACGGCGCATGGTGGTGGCGTTCGTTCGTGCTCGGGACGCTCAACATCGGCGCCTTCTTCGCCCTGCTGTTCGTCGCCGCCTACCGACTGCCCGGCGGGGTTGCCGCCGCGGTAGGCGCCGTGCAACCGCTCTTCGTGGTTCTCATCAGCTGGGCGGTGGCTGGTGAGCGTCCGACCAGAATGCGGGTGCTCGCCGCCGTGCTCGGGTTGGCCGGCGTGGCCATGCTCGTGCTGCGTGCCGATGCCCGGCTCGACCTGGTCGGGGTGCTCGCCGCGATCGGTGCTGCGCTGTCGATGGCAACGGGCATCGTGCTCGGCCGACGGTGGGGACGCCCGGTGAGTCTGCTGGCGATGACCGGATGGCAACTGCTCGGCGGCGTCGTGCTGCTCGCTCCGCTCGCGCTCGCAGTCGAAGGGCTGCCCGGCCACCTGACCGGCCGCAACATCGGCGGGTACGCCTACCTGACCATCGTCGGCACGGCGTTCGCCTACGTGATCTGGTTCCGCGGGGTCGAGACGTTACCGAGCGCTCGCCTGTCGATGTTGGGCCTGCTCAGTCCCACGGTTGCCGCCGTCCTGGGCTGGTCGGTGCTCGGGCAGAGTCTGACGCCGCTGCAGCTGGTCGGCTTCGTCACCGCACTCGCGGCCCTCGTGATCGGTCAGGTCCCGCCGCGCGTCGGGACGACCGCGAAGCGTTCGTCGGAGCTCGGCTCGAAGCGCGACCGGGCCACAGCCGTCGTGCCGGCGGCTGACAGCGCCTCGAGCGCGACCGGTCCGGGGTCCGCCGGGTCGCTCGCGCAGACAGCACCCGGTAGGCACTCTCGCGCAGCGTCACGGCGTCCTCGCGCGGCCTGCCCGCCGGACCGCTGCCGTTCGGTCGGTCAGTCGCCGATGTAGCCGGTCTCCGGGTGGATCTGCGCCAGGAAACCGGCGATGCTCTCGATGAGCTGCTGCTGCGGCATCCTGTCCTGCGTCGAACTCCGGCTCGAGAATCCGTAACTGGGGTTCGGCCCGGTCAGCCACCTGAAGTGACAGGTGCCTCCTGGCCCGGGTCGTGGCTGACGTCGAAGGTCTCCCCGTCCACGGTGAGCTGCTGATGGTCCGGCGCAATCGACATACCGAAGATCGTCCTCTCCCGGGCGCGGAGATGTTCGTGCCTCGTCGTCAGCGTTGCCGCAGCGGGCTACTTCGGCGCTGTGGTGCCGGGGAACGCCACGACGGGATGCGGGGCACCGGAGAGCAACCGCCACCGGGCGGCGCGGAGCGCGCTGTCGATGAGGCGGCGCTGCGCGTTCGCCCGCTGGGCGGCGACGTTGCCGGAAGCGTCGGCCAGCGCCGCGTACAGGTAGCGCCAACCGGCCGCGCAGTCGTCCTCCAGCCGGATCGCGAGCGCGAGCGGGGCGACGCCGTACAGGCTCGGGTAATCACCCCGCCCGGCCCGTGGCGTCGCGCCGGCGGCGGCGATCGCGTCGGCGGTGTCGTTGCGGGCCTGCTCGTGGACGATCTGGCACGCGCGGGCGCGGTCCTGACGGTCGGCGGGCAGGTGCGGTCCGAGCAGCGGATAGCCCCAGGCGGCCTGCTGCTCGGCGGCCAGCGCGTCCTGCCAGGCGGCCAGCGCCGCCGGTTCGGGCCGGGGGGTCAACGCAGCACCTCGGCGTGCACCGCCTCGGACGCCGCGATGCTGGCGAGCAACGCCGCGGAGCGGCCGGACAGGCGTTGGGCGCGGGCAGCGGCGTCGCGCGCGGCTTGCCGCTCCTTCGCCAGCAGGTCGGCGACCTTCGGCTTGGGGCCGGTGTAGGGCTTGGCGCGCTGCGCGGGCAGGGGACGGGGGTAGGTCGCGTCGGCGATCGCGGCACGGATCGCGGCATGGTGGGCGGCGTGGTCCTTGCCGATCGCGGAAAGCGTGGCAGCGCGCTCGCCGTGGGCGTGCCTGGCCAGCGCGTCGATCAGCGCGATCAGCTCACGCTCGGCGTCGGCGGCGGCGGCCAGCTCCTGGGTGTCGGCCGGACGCTGCGGGGCGGCCGCGCCGTCGTCGCGCCGCGCCCACCACGCCCCGGCGCCCGCGGACACGACTGCGAGGCCGCCCGCGATCACGAACCCGCGTCGCGACGGCGGGGCCTGCGGCAGGGGACCGTGCGGGAAGGGGCGCTCGTCCATGGCACGGCAAGTCTCGCAGAGCCGATAGGCTCAACCCTGCAAGCCGACCTGAAACACACGAACTCCGACAACCGAAATCGCGCAGGGAGTCCTGATCATGCCGCCGGCCCGGGCCACTACGACCGCAAAGGCGCGCGAACACCTGATCGAGGTGCTCACGCCCGTCGTCAGCGCCACCGGACACGACCTCGAGGACCTCACCGTCACCACCGCGGGCCGGCGCAGCCTGGTCCGGGTCGTCGTCGATGCCGACGGCGGGGTCGATCTCGACGCGGTCGCCGACATCAGCCGCGCGATCTCCGAGGCCCTCGACACCGACGCCCCCGGCGGCGCCGCGTTCGCCGGCCCGTACGTCCTCGAGGTCACCTCGCCGGGCGTCGACCGGCCGCTGACCGAGCCGCGCCACTGGCGCCGGGCCGTCGGCCGCCTCGTCGAGGCCACAGTGGGTGACAGCACGGTGACCGGCCGGATCAGCGGCGCGGACGACACGGGTGTCGTCCTCGGGGTCGCCGACGGCACGCAGCGTGAGATTCCGTGGAGCGAGCTCGGCCGGGGCAAGGTCCAGGTCGAGTTCAACCGCGGAGGGGAGGACTGACATGGTCAGCGTCGACATCGCCGCGCTCCGCAGCATCGAGCGTGAGAAGGAGATCCCCCTCAGCACCTTGCTGGACGCGCTCGAGACGGCCCTGCTGACCGCGTACAAGCACACGGCGCACTCGATGCCGCACGCTCGGGTCGCGATCGACCGCAAGTCCGGCGAGGTCATCGTCTGGGCGCAGGAGCTCGGGCCGGACGGCGAAATCGAGGAGGAGTACGACGACACGCCGACCGACTTCAACCGGGTCGCCGCCATGACCGCTCGCCAGGTGATCCTGCAGCGGTTGCGCGACGCCGAGCACGACCAGACCTTCGGCGAGTACTCCGGGCGCGAGGGCGACATCGTCACCGGCGTCATCCAGGCCGACGCGCACGCCGCGCAGCGCGGCGTGGTGCTCGTCGACATCGGCAAGGTCGAGGCGGTTCTGCCGCAGTCGGAGCAGGTGCCGGGCGAGAACTACAGCCACGGCACCCGGCTGCGGTGCTACGTCGTCGGCGTCACCCGCGGCATGCGCGGGCCGCAGGTGACCGTCAGCCGCACCCACCCCAGCCTGGTGAAGAAGCTGTTCGCCCTGGAAGTCCCCGAGATCGCCGACGGCAGCGTCGAGATCATCGACGTCGCGCGCGAGGCGGGGCACCGCAGCAAGATCGCGGTCCGGACGGAGGTCGCCGGGCTGAATGCCAAGGGAGCCTGCATCGGACCGATGGGGCAGCGGGTCCGCAACGTCGTAGCCGAACTGCAGGGCGAGAAGATCGACATCGTCGACTGGGCCGAGGACCCGGCCAAGTACGTCGGCAACGCCCTGTCACCCGCGCACGTGCTCGAGAGCCGGATCGTCGACCGGGCCGCCCAGGCCGTCCGCGTCGTGGTTCCGGACTTCCAGCTCTCGCTCGCCATCGGACGGGAGGGCCAGAACGCCCGGCTGGCGGCGCGGCTGACCGGCTGGCGCATCGACATCCACAGCGACAGCGAGGGAAGTGCGGCGGCCGCAGCCGTCCCGCCTGCACCCCCCACATCCGCAGCGTCTGCGGTGCCTTCCGAGCCCGCCGGGTCCGAGCAGCTCGCCGCCGGACCGGTGCCGCACGACACGCCCGACCGCGAGGGGTAGACTGGTCGATGGCCGTCTCTTCGACGGCGACATCCGATCCCGTTCGGTCAGGGCTCTCCCAGGGCCCGGTCCGGACCTGCATCGGGTGTCGCACCCGAGCGGCGGCCGCCGAGTTGCTCCGCGTGGTCGCGGACCGCACCTCCGCCCCGGCGGTGGTTCCGGATCCGCGGCATCGGGCACCCGGGCGTGGGGCATGGCTGCACCGCGACCCGAGGTGTGTCGATCTCGCCGAGCGGCGCCGGGCGTACGGGCGGGCCCTTCGGGAGCCCGGACCGCTCGACCCGGCTCCGGTCCGTGAGTACGTTGCGCGACTCGCCGAGCACGAACCGACCAGCGGAACCCCGCAGGAGTGATCAGAGCCATGAGCGTTCGATGAAGCGCCAGCGATGAGTATGTCCACCGTCTAGCGGGCCGAGCGGGATTGCCGCCGGCCCTACGAAGGAGTCACGTGGCAGGCAAGGCCCGCGTTTCCGCGCTCGCCAAGGAGCTCGGAGTCACCAGCAAGGAAGTACTCGCCAAACTGCAGGACATGGGCGAGTACGTGAAGTCGGCATCGTCGACCGTCGAGGCGCCCGTCGAGCGCCAGCTCCGGGAGGCCTTCCCGGCCCCGGCCCCGAAGCCGGCGAAGAAGGCCGCGGCGAAGAAGGCTGCTCCGGCAGCCGCACCGACGACCGAAGCAAGCCCGGCACCCCCTGCGGCCCAGACCGAAGCGGCGCCCGCCCCCGCGGCGGCTCCGGTGCCGGCTCCGGCCGCCCCGCAGCCCGCACCGGCCGCCGAGCCGGCTCCGGCCGCGCCGGTCGCGCCCGCGGCCCAGACCCCGCAGGCGCCGTCCGCACCTGCCGGCCCGGCAACTCCGGCAACGCCCGAGGCCCCGGCTGCCTCGGCACCGGCCGCCCCGGCCAACCCGCAGGCGCCGGCCCCCGGCCCCCGGCCCGGTCCGCGCATCGCCAACAACCCCTTCGGCGTCGGCGGCGGCAGCGCCCCACCCCGCCCGGCGACGCCGCGGCCCGGTGCAGGAGCACCCGGCCAGGCGCCGCGTCCGGGCGGACGTCCGGGCGGCAGCGCCGGCCCCGGCGGCCCGCGCCCGAACCCCGGCATGATGCCGCCCCGTCCCAACCCCGGCATGATGCCCGGCCGCGCCCGGCCCGGTGGCCCGGCTGGCGCCGGCGGCCCCGGCGGCCGCGGCGGCCCTGGCGGCCCCGGTGGTCCGGGCGGCCGTACCGGCGCACCCGGTCGCGGTGGTGGCGGCGGCGGCGGATACCGCGGCGGCCCCGGCGGGGGTCCCGGTGGCCCCGGTGGCCCCGGCGGGGGTCCCGGTGGCCCAGGTGGCCCGTACCGCGGTGGTGGCGGCGGCGGACGTGGCCGCGGTGGCCGCGGCGCCAGCACGGCCGGCGCGTTCGGCCGGCGTGGCGGCGGCCCGGCCCGTGGGCGCAAGAGCAAGAAGCAGCGCAGGGCCGAGTTCGACAACATGTCGGCGCCGTCGATCGGCGGCGTGCAGGTCCCGCGCGGCAACGGCGACATCGTGCGCCTGCCCCGTGGTGCCTCGCTCACCGACTTCGCGGACAAGATCAACGCCAACCCGGCCTCGCTCGTCCAGGTGATGTTCCACCTCGGCGAGATGGTCACCGCGACCCAGTCGGTAAACGAGGACACCCTGCAGCTGCTCGGTGCCGAGCTGAACTACACGGTGCAGGTCGTCAGTCCCGAGGACGAGGACCGCGAGCTGCTCGAGTCCTTCGATCTGAGCTTCGGCGAGGACGAGGGCGACGACGAGAACCTCGAGGCCCGTCCGCCGGTCGTGACCGTCATGGGTCACGTCGACCACGGTAAGACGCGACTGCTGGACGCGGTCCGCCAGACCAAGGTCATGCAGGGCGAGGCCGGCGGCATCACGCAGCACATCGGTGCCTACCAGGTCCACGTCCAGCACGACGACGGAAATGGTCCGAAAGACCGCGCGATCACCTTCATCGACACCCCGGGTCACGAGGCGTTCACCGCCATGCGTGCCCGTGGTGCGGCCACCACCGACATCGTGGTGCTGGTCGTCGCCGCCGACGACGGCGTGATGCCGCAGACGATCGAGGCGCTCAACCACGCCCAGGCGGCCGAGGTTCCGATCGTGGTGGCGGTGAACAAGATCGACAAGGAGGACGCCAACCCGGCCAAGGTGCGCCAGCAGCTCACCGAGTACGGGCTGGTCGCCGAGGAGTACGGCGGCGACACGCTGTTCGTCGATGTCTCGGCCCGGTCGAACCTGCACATCGACGACCTGCTCGAGGGTGTGCTGCTCACCGCGGACGCCGCGCTGGACCTGCGGGCCAACCCCGACCAGGACGCGCAGGGCATCGTCATCGAGGCGCGCCTCGACCGTGGCCGCGGTCCGGTCGCCACGCTGCTCGTGCAGCGCGGCACGCTGCATGTCGGTGACTCGGTCGTCGCGGGCGACGCGTTCGGGCGTGTCCGCGCGATGCTCGACGAGAACGGCGACACCGTGGACGTGGCGACCCCGTCGCGTCCGGTGCAGGTGCTCGGTCTGACCTCGGTCCCCGGTGCCGGCGACTCGTTCCTCGTCGTCGACGAGGACCGCATCGCCCGCCAGATCGCCGACCGGCGCTCGGCCCGTGAGCGCAACGCGCAGCTGGCCAGCTCGCGCCGCCGGATCTCGCTGGACGACCTGGACAAAGCGCTCGCCGCGGGTGAGGTGCAACAGCTCAACCTCATCATCAAGGGCGACGTGTCCGGTTCGGTCGAGGCGCTCGAGGACGCCCTGGTCAACATCGATCTGGGCGACGCGAAGGACGAGGTCTCGCTGCGGGTCATCGGCCGCGGTGTCGGTGCCATCACCGAGAACGACGTCAACCTGGCGATCGCCTCGGACGCGGTGGTCATCGGCTTCAACGTCCGTCCCGAGGGCAAGGCGCGCGAGTCGGCCGAACGCGAAGGCGTCGACATCCGCTACTACTCGGTCATCTACCAGGCCATCGACGAGATCGAGGCTGCGCTCAAGGGCATGCTCAAGCCCGAGTACGAAGAGGTGCAGCTCGGTACCGCGGAGGTCCGCGAGGTGTTCCGCGTGCCGCGCATCGGCAACGTCGCGGGTTCGCTGGTGCGCAGCGGCACGATCCGGCGCAACAGCAAGGCGCGCCTGATCCGCGACGGTGTCGTGGTCGCCGACAACCTCACCGTCGAGTCGCTTCGGCGGTTCAAGGACGACGCGACCGAGGTTCGCGACGGCTTCGAGTGCGGTATCGGGCTCGGGTCGTACAACGACATCAAGATCGATGACGTGATCGAGACGTTCGAACTGCGCGAGAAGCCGCGGGTCTAGTCCGGTCCGGCTTCGCGTCGGGTGTGCCCTCCTCAGATCGGAGAAGTGCTTTTTACATCTGAGGAGGGCACACCCGCCGCTACGCCTCCGCTCTCGGCCGGCGGTTCCGCCCGTTCAGTTGGGTAGGCCAGATCGGTGGTTGTCGGAACGTTGCGGTGTGATCTTCTGCTTGGGGACGTGCATTCGCTCAAGGAGAAGCGGTCGGTGATCCGGCCTCTTGTCGCTGAACTGGCCCGGCGGTTCTCGGTCTCGGTCGCTGAGACGGGGGAGCAGGAACTACATCGGCGGGCCGAGGTGTCGGTGGCCGTCGTGAGCGGGAATCATGCGCAGGTGCGAGACGTGCTCGACAACTGCGAGCGGCTGGTCGCCGGGCGACCGGAGGTCGAGTTGCTCGGCACGCGCATGCGGATCCTCGATGACGAGGATCTGAGTTAGGCGAAGGAGAACTGACGATGGTCGATGCCGGACGCGCACGGCGACTGGCCGGGCGGATCAAGCAGATCGTGGCCACCCACCTCGAAACCCATGTGAAGGACCCGCGGCTGGGCATGGTGACCATCACCGATGTCCGGGTCACGGGCGACCTGCACGACGCGAGCATCTTCTACACCGTGTTCGGCGACGACGCGGCGCGCGCGGACACCGCGGTGGCGCTCGAGTCGGCCAAGGGTGTGCTGCGCTCGGAGGTCGGGCGGCAGACCGGGGTGCGGTTCACCCCGTCGCTCACCTTCCTGCTCGACTCGCTGTCCGACGACGCCAAGCGCATCGAGGAACTGCTCGCCGTCGCCGCCCGGGCCGACGCCGAACTCGAGGCGGCCCGCCGCGGCGCCACCCCGGCCGGTGAGGCCGACCCGTACCGCAAGCCACGCGTCGCGGACGACGACGATCCCGACGCCTGAGGCGGCGTGAACGAGGACGCTGCTCGACCTCGACCTCGACCTCGACCTCGACCGAGCCCGGGACCGGGACCGAGCCCGGGACCTCGACCGGGCCCGCGGACCGCGGCCCGGCAGGACCGGTCCGAACACCGGGCCAGTCTCGTCGCCGGCGCCATCGTGCTGATCGGCGCCCTGGTGGCGGTGATCGTCGTCGTGGTGGCCCGCCGCGACCCGTCCGCCTCGACCGCGCCGCCCGGCTTCGGCGCATCGCTGCCGGTGCACACTCCCGCCGCAGCCAGCGGCACGCCCTCCGGACGGGCGGCCGGCGACGCCGAACTGACCGACGCGCCCGGCGTGCAGGCGCTGCTCGCCGCGGCGACCAGCGCGGTCCAGACCGTCGACAGCTACGACTACCGGCGCGTGGACGCGAACCGCGCCGCCGGCGACAAGGTGACCGCCGACGCGTTCCGGCCGCAGTACGACCTCGCGATGCAGCGGCTGGCCAAGCCCGCCGCTGCGGCGCACACCGTGCAGCAGGCCGTGGTGCAGAAGGTCGGCGTGACCGCCCTCGCCGGCGACCGGGCCGGCGCGCTCGCCCTCGGCCGGCTCGACATCACCAGCGCCGCCGACCCGGCGGGTTCCTCGTCCGATCTCACGGTCGGCATCACCCTGCAGCGCAGCGGGCACACCTGGCTGATCACCGGGATGACCGATCTCGCCGACCAGGGCGAGTTCGCCGCCACCCCGCCCGGGAACGCCGCGCTGGTCGGCGCGGTCACCGCGGCCGGGCACGAGGTCGTCCACCTGCTGTCCTACCGGCGCGCGGAGTTCGCCGCCGACTTCGACCGCGCCCTGGCCGGACTGACCGGACCGCTGCTCGCCCAGCAGACGCAGCGGCGGGCCGGCCTGCTCGCGTCGATGACCCGCGACCGCACCGACTACACCGGGCAGGTGCGCTCGATCGGCGTCGAGAGCGCGTCCGGCTCGTCGGTGCTGGTCGTCGTCTGCGCGTCCGGGTACTCCACGGTGCCGGGATCACCTCCGCAGTCCGGCACGGAGCGGTTCGAGGTGGGTGTCCAGTACGTCGGCGGCCGCTGGCTGGTCGCGGAGTACCTGGCGCTGCCGTCAGCCGGCTGAGTCCTCGTTCCGCCCCGCCACGAGCGGGTACTGCGCGGCGGCGATGTCCCACCTCAGGTGCGGATCGGGGTCGGCGCGCACGGCGCGCGAGTCGCTCATCGTCACCAGCATCGACTCGGACGAGCAGGGCGAGTTCACCAGCACCCGCAGCACGTGCCGGGACACGTCGATTCCCTCGACCTCACCCGTGCTGGTCGTGTCGCACGGGAAGCCCATCGCAACGGTGCCGAGATAGCGCGGGCGGCCGCGGTCCGGCCCGCCGTCGAGCGGGTGGGCGAGGGCGACGTCGAGCAGCTGCCGTCCGGTGGGGAACAGGCCTGGGGACGGGTCGTTGGTCGAGCAGAGCAGGTGGGTGGCGCCGTCGAACGCGCAGCCCTGCACGTCGCGGACGGGGCGGGTGAGCGCGATCGTCGCGTCCAGGCCGAGCGTCGTGGTCCGCCGCGTCAGTGACGGCAGGCGGAAGACCAGCAGGCGGCGCATCGTGCCCCACTCGCCGGACACGAAGTAGCGCCCGCCCGGCGCGACCGCGGCGAAGGAGTTGTTCGGCGCCTCACCGTGTGCGAGCGGGTGGACGAGCCGGTAGCTGCGTCCGCCGGCGGTCGTCACCGTGAACAGCTTCGCGGGCATCCCGGTGCTGTTCTGGTAGGCGTCGAGGACCGCCCCGTGCCACGACCCGGGATCGCCGATGTGCGTCCAGCCGTCGTCGGCGAGCGCGTCCGGCACCGAGTCGCGGCCGCGTGTCACGATCGTCGATCCGACCGTCGTCAGGCCCTGGTCGGCGTAGGCGGCCCACTGCGGGTCCGAGCGCACGACGACCCACGGCCCGGCCCGCTGGACGACGTCGGCCGCCGCGCTCGCTGGAGCGACCGCCATCGTCACGGCTGCCACCACGGCCCCCGCGACGAGCAGGGCGAGGCGCGATGGACAGGTCACGCGAGGAGTGTGGGCGGCAGCAGCGAAGTGCCGGCCGTGGACGAGCTGTGCACTGGCGATGTGCGGCGCAGCGGACCCTCAGCTCGACGGGCTGTCGGTCGTGTGGGCCAGGATGGAGCCGTGGCCGAGACCGACCTGACCAGCCCGAGCAGCGCCACCGGAACGACACGCCGGCTGCTCTCGCTGTCGGCCTCCGCCGTCGTGGTGCTCGCCGCCGAGCCGCTCTACCTGCTGGTGGACACCGCGGTGGTCGGCCATCTCGGGTCCACGGCGCTCGCCGGGCTCGGGGTGGCCGCCGCGCTGATGGGGCTGCTGACCGTCGTCGGCACGTTCGTCGAGTACGGCACGACCTCACGGGCGGCGCGCTGGTACGGCGCCGGACGGCTGCCGGACGCGGTGAACGAGGGGGTGCAGGCGTCCTGGCTCGCCGTCGGGATCGGGCTGGTGATCGTCGCGCTGGGCGAGGTGTTCGCCGGGCCGCTCACCGGCCTGCTCGCGGGCGGGTCGGGCGCGACCCAGCAAGCCGCGGAGTCCTGGTTCCGCATCGGTGTCGTCGGGCTGCCCGGCGTGCTGCTCGTGCTCGCCGGCAACGGCTGGATGCGCGGGGTGCAGCGCACCCGTCAACCGGTCGTGATCGTGCTGATCGCGAACGCGGTCTCGGCCGTCCTGTGCCCGGTGCTGGTGTACCCGGTGGGTCTCGGGCTGTCGGGCTCGGCGATCGCCAACCTGGCGGCCCAGGCCCTGGGCTCGGTGCTGTTCCTGCGGGCGCTCGCGCGGGCATCGCACGGCAGCCTGCGCCCGCACCGCAGGGTGATGCGGGCCCAGCTGCGGGTCGGGCGTGACCTGATCCTGCGCGCAGCCGCCTTCCAGGTCGCGTTCCTGACCGCCGCCGGCGTCGCGTCCCGGTTCGGCACCGCGCAGATCGGTGCGCACCAGATCGGCCTGCAGCTGTGGGAGTTCACCGCGCTGCTGCTCGACGCGTTCGCGATCGCCGCGCAGTCGCTGGTCGGGGCGGCGCTGGGCGGCTCGGACGCCGCCGCGGCGCGCGCGATGGCCTGGCAGGTGGCCCGGTGGGGGCTCTACGCCGGGATCGGGTTCGCCGCGCTCTACGCCGCGGGGTGGCTGGTCATCCCCGAGGTGTTCACGTCCGCATCGGACGTGCAGCACCAGACGCACCTGCTGTGGCCGTGGTTCGTCGGCATGCTGCCGGCAGCGGGCGTGGTGTTCGCCCTGGACGGCGTCCTGATCGGTGCCGGGGACGTCGCGTTCCTGCGCAACATCACGATCGTCGCGGGGGTGTTCGCGTTCGCGCCGCTGAACCTCGCCGCGTTGCACTGGGACTGGGGGATCGGCGGGGTCTGGGCCGGGCTGACCGCGTTCATCCTGGTCCGGCTGGTCGGCATGCTGTGGCGCGCCCGCGGCGAGCGCTGGGTCGTCCTCGGCGTGTGAGGCCGGTTAGGCTCGGCCGCGTGCCGACGCCACCTACGGACGGCCTGGTGATCGTCGACAAGCCGGCCGGGCTGACCTCGCACGACGTGGTCGCCCGGATGCGCCGGATCGCGGGCACCCGCAAGGTCGGTCACGCGGGAACGCTCGACCCGATGGCCACCGGCGTGCTGGTGATCGGGGTCGGCAGGGCCACCCGGCTGCTCACCCACCTCGTCCTGGCCGACAAGGCCTACACCGCGACGATCCGCCTCGGGCAGGCCACCGTCACCGACGACGCCGAGGGCGAGGTGACCTCGACCGGCTCGGCCGCCGCGATCACCGACGACGGCGTCCGCGCCGCGATGGCGCCGTTGCGCGGCGCGATCGAGCAGGTGCCCAGCGCCGTGTCGGCGATCAAGATCGACGGCCAGCGGTCGTACAAGCGGGTTCGCGGCGGCGAGACGGTCGACCTGCCGGCCCGGCCGGTCACCGTCGCCCGCTTCGACGCCGTCGCGATGCGGCGAGCCGGCGACCTGCTCGACGTCGACGTCGAGGTGGAGTGCTCGTCGGGCACCTACGTCCGGGCGCTGGCGCGCGACCTGGGCGCCGCGCTCGGCACCGGCGGCCACCTCACCGCGCTGCGGCGCACCCGGGTCGGTCCGTTCGACCTGGACCGGGCCCGCACGCTGGACGAGCTCGCCGCGCTCGCCGACCCGGTGGCGCTGCCGCTTGCCGCGGCGGTGCGCACCGCGCTGCCGGTGCGTGAGCTCGACGACGCCGAGGCGCGCGCGCTGTCCTACGGCAAGCCGGTCGCCGCCGCCGGGATCGACGGCGTGTACGGCGCGCTGGCCGGCGACGGGACCGCGGTGGCGCTGTTGCGCGACGACGGCCCGCAGGCGCGTCCGGTGATCGTGTTCACCGCCGCGGGGTAGGTATCTCGACCATGGTGAGGGATGGGCTCGACGACGTGCGCGCGCTGCTGTCCGGTGTGCTGCCGGACGTGCGGCTGTCAGCCGACCGCGACCTGGGCGGCAGCGACCGCTCGCGGGTGAGCCGGGTGCACGCCCGCTGGCCCGACGGTGCGGAGAGCTCTGTGGTCGTCAAGCAGTTCCTCGCCGCCGGCGAAGGGTGGGCGCGCGAGGCGGCCGCCCTCGCCACGCTTCCCGACGAGGCGCCCGTCCCACGGTTGATCGCCGAGGGTGCCGCGCCACCCGTGGTGGTGGCCACCGACCTCGGTGCCGGTTCGTCCGTCGCCGACGCGCTGCTCGGCGACGACCGGGACGCCGCGGTCGAGGCGGTGCTGTCGTGGGCCGAGGCGATGGCCCGCCTCCACCGCAGCGGGCTCGGGCGCCGCGACCGGTTCCGCGCCGAGCTGGCGCTGCGCGCCGGCGATCTGCCGGTCGTCGACCACGTCATGCCGGCCGTCGTGGACGAGGCGGCTCTGCTGCTCGAACGCCGGTGCGACGAGCTCGGGGTGGCGGCACCGCGCGGCGCCTACAGCGAGCTGCGTCAGCTCGCACGTGACCTCGGCGCGGGCGAGAACGCCTCGATCAGCCCGTCCGACGCCTGTCCGGACGACAACGTGCAGACCGCGGACGGGCTGATGATCGTCGACTTCGAGGGCGCGCAGTGGCGCCACGTCGCGTGGGACCTTGCCTACCTGTCCGTGCCGTGGCCGACCTGCTGGTGCGCGTGGCGGATGCCGGCGGACGTGTCCGAACGCGCGCTCGAGCGCTACCGCCACACCATCGAGGACGCGCTGCCGTACGTGCGCACCGCGCGGTTCCGCACCGATGTCGCCGCGGCCGCCCTCGGCTGGGCCATGGTGTCGGCGGCCTGGCTGCTGCCCGAAGCGCTCGACGACGACCCGCCGCCGCGCGACCCCGCCAAGGTGATGCCGCGCCGCCGGGCGCTGATCCTGCACCGGCTCGACGTTGCGCGCCGCAGCGCCGCGGAGTCCGCGCCGGCCCGGCTGGCCGGTCAACTGCGCAGCGTGCTCCTCGAGCGCTGGGGCGAGCCGCCGCTCGGCTACGCGCCGGCCTTCGACAGCGGCCACGCCGAGCCCGGCTCCTGACCCCGGAATCGGCAGGGGCCGGCCAGTAGGCTCGACGGCGTGCAGCGCTGGCATGGTCTCGAGACGATCCCGTCCGGCTGGGGCCACTGCGTGGTCACCATCGGGGTGTTCGACGGTGTGCACCGCGGCCACGCCGAGATCATCGGCCGGGCCGTGACCCGCGCGCGCGAGCTGGACGTCCCGAGCGTGCTCATCACCTTCGTCCCGCACCCGTCGGAGGTCGTGCGGCCCGGGTCGCACCCACCGGTGCTGACCAGCATTCCGCGGCGGGCCGAGCTGGTCGGCCGGCTGGGGGTCGACGTGTTCTGCGCGCTGCCGTTCACGCTGGAGTTCTCGCGGCTGCCGGCCGACGAGTTCGTCCATCGGGTGCTGGTCGAGACGCTGCACGCGAGCGGCGTGGTCGTCGGTGAGAACTTCCGTTTCGGGCACAAGGCGTCCGGCGACGTCACGATGCTGCAGCGGCTCGGGCGCACCTTCGGGTTCACCGCCGAGGGCGTCGAGCTGTACGCGCCGAGCGGCACGGTGCTCTCGGCGACCTTCGTGCGCTCGTGCGTCCAGGCCGGTGACGTCGGCGCGGCCGCGGTGGCCCTGGGCCGTCCGCACCGGGTCGACGGGGTCGTCGAGCGCGGCGATCAGCGCGGCCGCGAGCTCGGTTATCCGACGGCGAACCTGCGTACCGACGAGTGGGCGGCGATCCCCGCCGACGGTGTGTACGCCGGGCGGGCCGTGCGCCTGGACGAGGCCGGGCGCACCGTCGAGGCGCCGCCGCTGGGGGTGGCCGCGATCTCGGTGGGCACCAACCCGACCTTCGACGTGCGGCAGCGCCGCGTCGAGGCCTACGTGCTCGACTTCGACGGCGATCTCTACGGCGACGGGCTGGGTTTCGAGTTCACCCACCGGCTGCGCGGCCAGGAACGCTACGACTCGGTGGACGCCCTGATCGCCCAGATGGGCCGCGACGTCGAGCGCACCCGGGCGCTGGTCACCGGCGACGGCCGGGGCTGACCGCCCAGGCTGGTAACATCAGCCGTGGTGGCCGCGCCTGCGGCCCGACGCAGTGTGCGCTACATGCTCCACCGTGACCTAGACCGGTGGGCCGCGCCTGCACCGACCAGACAAGGAGTCGTCCGTGCCCCTGGCATCCGACGTCAAGAAGCAGATCATCGCCGAGTACGCGTCCGCGGACGGCGACACCGGCTCGGCCGAGGTGCAGATCGCTCTGCTGTCGCGGCGCATCAGCGACCTGACCGAGCACCTCAAGTTCCACAAGCACGACCACCACAGCCGACGCGGGCTGCTCCTGCTCGTCGGCCAGCGCCGCCGGTTGCTGAACTACCTGGCGGACGTGGACATCAACCGTTACCGGTCGATCATCGAGCGGCTCAAGCTGCGTCGATAGCTCGAAAGGGGAGCGACCCGCTCATCGGGTCGCTCCCTTCGCACAACTACACAACATCACCATCCGCCGGACTGCGCGAAATCGACGGCCGGTCCTCGGTAGTGGCGGTCGGACGAGCGTCCGCCCGCTTCGATCGAAGACCGGCGCTTCCGCCCTTCGTCGTTCCGTCGCCCCGGCACGACAGAAGGGGTCTATCCGCATGACGGAGACCAACCAGGAAAGCACCGAGAGCTACGTCGAGACCGAAGCGGTCATCGACAACGGCAGCTTCGGCAAGCGCACCGTCCGCTTCGAGACGGGCCGGCTGGCCAAGCAGGCCGCCGGCGCCGTCGTCGCCTACCTCGACGACGACACCATGTTGCTGTCGGCCACCACGGCCGGCAAGAAGCCCCGCGAGGGCTTCGACTTCTTCCCGCTCACGGTCGACGTCGAAGAGCGCATGTACGCCGCGGGCCGTATCCCCGGCTCGTTCTTCCGCCGTGAGGGCCGCCCGTCCGAGGACGCCATCCTCACCTGCCGCCTGATCGACCGGCCGCTGCGCCCGACCTTCATCAAGGGCCTGCGCAACGAGGTCCAGGTCGTCATCACGGTCATGGCGCTCAACCCCGACCACGCCTACGACGTGCTGGCGATCAACGCCGCGTCCGCGTCGACGCAGATCTCCGGCCTGCCGTTCAACGGCCCGGTCGGCGGCACGCGCGTCGCGCTCATCGACGGTCAGTGGGTCGGCTTCCCGACCCACAGCGAACTCGAGCGCGCCACCTTCGACATGGTCGTGGCCGGTCGCCTGCTCGAGTCCGGTGACGTCGCGATCATGATGGTCGAGGCGGAAGCCACCGAGAACACGATCGAACTGATCGCGGGCGGCGCCACCAAGCCGACCGAGGAGGTCGTCGCCGAGGGTCTCGAGGCTGCCAAGCCGTTCATCGCCGAGCTGTGCCGTGCGCAGAAGCAGCTCGCCGAGCAGGCCGGCAAGGAGACCGCCGAGTTCCCGGTGTTCCTCGATTACTCCGACGAGGTCTTCGCCGCCGTCGAGAGCGAGATCTCGGCCGAGCTCGCCGGCGCGCTGACCATCGCCGACAAGCACGAGCGCGAGGCCAAGCTCGACGAGCTCAAGGAGTCGGTCAAGGCCACCCTCGCCGACAAATTCGAGGATCGCTTCAACGAGATCAGCCCGGCGTTCCGCTCGCTCACCAAGAAGCTGGTCCGGCAGCGGATCCTGCGCGACAAGGTGCGCATCGACGGCCGCGGGCTCGCCGACATCCGCACGCTCTCGGCCGAGGTCGAGGTCATCCCGCGCGTGCACGGGTCGGCGCTGTTCCAGCGCGGCGAGACGCAGATCCTGGGCGTCACCACGCTGAACATGCTGGGCCTCGAGCAGAAGCTCGACACGCTCAGCCCGAACCGCACCAAGCGGTACATGCACAACTACAACTTCCCGCCGTACTCGACCGGTGAGACCGGCCGGGTGGGTTCGCCGAAGCGCCGCGAGATCGGTCACGGCGCGCTGGCCGAGCGTGCGCTCGTGCCGGTGCTGCCGAGTCGCGAGGAGTTCCCCTACGCGATCCGTCAGGTGTCCGAGGCGCTCAGCTCGAACGGCTCGACCTCGATGGGCTCGGTCTGCGCGTCCACGCTGGGTCTGCTCAACGCCGGTGTGCCGCTCAAGGCGCCGGTCGCAGGCATCGCGATGGGCCTGGTGTCCGACACCGTCGACGGCAAGACCGAGTACGTCGCGCTCACCGACATCCTCGGGGCCGAGGACGCCTTCGGCGACATGGACTTCAAGGTCGCCGGCACCAAGGAGTTCGTGACCGCGCTGCAGCTCGACACGAAGCTCGACGGCATCCCGTCCGAGGTGCTCGGCGCGGCGCTCAAGCAGGCCCGCGACGCGCGGCTGCACATCCTGGACGTGATGGCCGAGGCCATCGACGGCCCGGACGAGATGAGCCCGTACGCCCCGCGCGTCACCGTCGTGAAGATCCCGGTCGACAAGATCGGCGCAGTCATCGGCCCCAAGGGCGCGATGATCAACTCGATCCAGGACGACACCGGCGCGCAGATCTCCATCGAGGACGACGGCACGATCTACGTCGGCGCCGAGGACGGCCCGTCCGCGCAGGCCGCGGTCGACCGCATCAACGCGATCGCCAATCCGCAGATGCCCAAGGTCGGCGAGCGCTTCCTCGGCACGGTGGTCAAGACGGCCGCGTTCGGCGCGTTCGTCTCGCTGCTGCCGGGCAAGGACGGCCTCGTGCACATCAGCAAGCTGGGCCGCGGCAAGCGGATCGGCAAGGTCGAGGACGTCGTGAACGTCGGCGACAAGATCCAGGTCGAGATCGCCGAGATCGACCAGCGCGGCAAGATCAGCCTGGTGCTGGTCGAGGACGACGCGGCCGTCACCAAGGCCGAGCCGGACGCTGCCGCTCCGGCCGAGTAGGCAGGTCAAGTACCACCCCAACCCTCGAAAGTTGTCCGTGTGTCGCGACGAGATGTCGCCGCGACACACGGACAACTTCGTCTGGGGGACGGGTTGTGGCGGCACAGCGTGGAATGCCGAGGCGTACCGCCAAGAGCGTCGTCGGTGGCGTTCGGCAGGATGGACGGGTGGCGCGCGCGGGACTGACCGGATTCCGCGAGCTGCCCTCGGAGGTACGCGCACTGGTCGGCGTCGGCTTCATGGTCGCGCTGGGCTTCGGACTCGTTGCTCCGGCGATCCCGCTGTTCGCGCGCGAGTTCGGCGTCGGGCGCACCGCGGCCGGCGCGGTGATCAGTGCGTTCGCGCTGATGCGGCTGGTCGCGGCCCCGTTCGTCGGACGCTTCGTCAACGCGCTGGGGGAGCGGGTGCTGCTCGCATCCGGCATCGCCGTGGTCGCGGTGTCCAGCGCGCTCGCGGGCCTCGCCCAGCAGTACTGGCAGCTGCTCGTGCTGCGCGGCGTGGGCGGGGTCGGCTCGATCATGTTCAGCGTCAGCGCCGCGAGCCTGCTGATCCGTGTCACGCCGAGCCACCTGCGCGGCCGGGCCCAGGGCGTGTGGGCCGGCTCGTTCCTGATCGGCCTGGTGGCCGGCCCTGCGGTCGGCACCGTCGCGAGCTTCTCGCTGCGCCTGCCGTTCTTCCTCTACGCGGGCACGCTGGCCGGCGCCGGCGCGATCGGGCTGTGGGCGCTGCGGCACAGCGAGCTCGCGGCCAAGCAGAACGCCACGGTCGCGCCGCTGGCGGTGCGCGTCGCGCTGAAGGACCGCGCCTATCTCGCCGCCCTCGCCGCCGGTTTCGCCGGTGACTTCGCGCTCGTCGGTGCGCGCAGCTCACTCGTCCCGCAGTTCGTCGGCGACGACCTGCACCTCGGCCCGGGCTGGGTGTACGTGGCGTTCCTGGTCGTCAGCGTGGTGTCCGGGCTGCTGCTGCTTCCGTTCGGGCACGTCGCGGACACCCGCGGGCGCCGCCCCGTCGCGCTCGGCGGCCTGGCGCTCGGGACGCTGGGTTTCGCGCTGCTGCCGGCATGGACGGTGGTGCTCGGCCTGATCGTCGCGATGGTGCTGCTCGGGGTGGCGAGTGCGGCCGACTCGGTGGCGCCCGGGGCGATGCTCGGCGACATCGTCGGCGCCCGCGGCGGGACCGTCGTCGCGGTGTTCCAGATGGCGGGCGACCTCGGCGCGGTGACCGGCCCGATCGCGGCCGGTGCGGTGGCCGATGCCGCGGGATACGGGCCGGCGTTCCTGCTGTGCGCGGCGGTCATCGCGCTGACCGTTCCGTTCGTCTTTTTTGCCCGGGAAACGCTGGTTCCGCGCAGCTCGTCGTGACACGCCGGGGCTGAGATGTCGGCCTGCCAGGCGAACAGTTTCTCTGTCTATCCGCTAATGTCTATCGGAGCAATCGGAAACATCGAGGTACTTACCTTCAATCTCTAGGAGTGCGACACCCCATGAAGACCCTGACGCGGAGTGCGCCGCGCCCGAGCCGAGTGGCTGCCGCAACAGCCCTGGTCTCCGCCGCCGTGCTCGCCGTCGCCGGATGCTCGTCGTCCGGCGGCGCCAGCTCCAGCAGCAGCAAGACCGTCAACCTGGTCGGTTTCTCGACACCGAAGCCCGCCTACGACGCGCTCGCCACGGCCTTCAACAAGACCTCGGCCGGCAAGGGCGTCCAGTTCTCCTCCTCCTACGGGCCCAGCGGCTCGCAGGCCAAGGCGATCGCCGCCGGGCAGAAGGGCGACTACCTTGCCTTCTCGGTCGGCTCGGACATGCAGAGCCTCGTGCCGAAGTTCGTCGACTCGACCTGGGACAGCGGCTCGGCCAAGGGCATCGGCGCGGACTCGGTGGTGGTCATCTGCGTCCGTCCTGGCAACCCGAAGCACATCACCGGCTGGAACGACCTGATCAAGCCCGGCATCGGCATCGTGACGGCCGACCCGGCCTCGTCCGGCTCGGCGAAGTGGAACATCCTGGCCGCCTACGAGCAGGTCATCTCGCAGGGCGGCAGCCAGAGCCAGGCCGAGGCCTACCTCGGCAAGTTCTTCAAGAACACCGTCGCCAAGGCCGACAGCGGTTCGGATGCGGCCAAGACGTTCCTGTCCGGTACCGGTGACGTGTTGATCTCCTACGAGAGCGAGGCCATCACGGCCCGCCAGGCGGGCGAGAAGCTCGACTACATCGTGCCGAAGCAGTCGTTCCTCATCCAGACGCCGGTCGCAGTGTCCAAGGCGGCACCGACCGCGGCGAAGGATTTCCTGACCTACGTCGAGAGCGACGCCGGCCAGAAGATCTTTGCGAGCAAGGGCTGGCGTCCGGTCAAGACGGGCGTCGACCCAGGCACCGTCCAGGACGCGAACGACCCGAGCAACCCGTACCCGCAGGTCCCGCAGCTCAAGACGATCGACGACCTCGGTGGCTGGTCCAAGGTCAACACCGAGTTCTTCGACCCGACCAATGGCATCGTGACGAAGATCGAGGGCGGCAGCTGACGATGACCGTGCTCGATGCGCCTGAGGCGCACGAACCGGTCGTCCCGGGTGAGGGCACGGCAGCCCTCACCCGGCCGTCCGGCCGGGGCACGGCGACGGCAGGGCAGCGGCTGGGCATGTCGTCCGGCATCGGGCTGGGCGTGGCGGTCATCTGGCTCAGCCTGCTGGTGCTGCTGCCTCTCGCCGCGATCGCGACGAAGGCGTTCAGCGGCGGATGGCAGCAGTTCTGGCAGGCGATCTCGACGCCGGCCAACTGGCGGGTGCTCGAGTTCACCGTTGCCAGCTCGGCGATCGTCACCGTGGTCAACGCGGTGATGGGGACGCTGATCGCCTGGGTGCTGGTGCGCGACAAGTTCCGCGGCAAGCGGTTGCTCGACTTCGTCATCGACATCCCGTTCGCGCTGCCCACGATCGTCGCCGGTCTGGTGCTGCTGGCTGTCTACGGTCCGAGCAGCCCGGTGGGCATCAACCTGCTGGGGACACGCCGTGCGATCGTCGTCGCCCTGCTGTTCGTGACGCTGCCGTTCGTCGTCCGCGCGGTCCAACCGGTGCTGGAGGCGCTGGACACCGAGTCCGAGCTCGCCGCCCGGTGCCTGGGCGCCGGCCCGTGGACGACCTTCCGTCGCATCATCCTGCCGCTGCTGCTGCCGGCGATCGGCTCGGGAGCCGCGCTCGCGTTCGCACGCGCGATGGGCGAGTACGGCTCGATGTTGCTGATCTCCGGCGGACGCGCGAACACCACCGTTGCGTCCGTGCTGATCTTCCAGAAATACGAGAACTTCGACTACGTGGGCGCGGCCTCCGTCGCCACCGTGCTGCTGTTGGTGAGCCTGGTCGTCATCGTCTTGTTGGACGTCCTGCAACGACGGGCGGCCCGCCGTGGTTAGCAATCGGGCCAAGTGGCTGCAGCGGGCGATCGTCATCGCCTACGTCGGTGTGCTGGTCCTCGTGCCGCTGTTCGTCGTCACCTACCGCACCCTGGAGGCGGGCTGGTCGGAGTTCTGGAACGCGATCACGTCCTCCGACGCGATCACCGCCTTCCGGCTGACCTTCGAGATCGCGATAGCGGCCGTGGCGATCAACACCGTGTTCGGCATCGGCGCCGCCCTGCTGATCACCCGCTACCGGTTCGTCGGACGGCGCCTGCTGGGGCCGCTGACAGACCTGTCCGTCTCGGTCTCGCCCATCGTGGTCGGCCTGGCCCTCGTGCTCGTGTACGGGCCGCTGAGCGGATGGTTCGGCAAGGGTCTGGCCAATGCGGGCATCCAGGTGATCTACGCGCTGCCCGGCATGATCATGGCCACTGCTTTCGTGTCGATGCCGCTCGTGCTGCGGGAAGTGATCCCGGTGCTCGAGGAGGAAGGCATCGATCAGGAGCAGGCCGCCAAGGTGCTGGGCGCCAGCGCGCTGCAGCGGTTCCGGCGGATCACGCTCCCGACGATCCGTCCGGCACTCGCCTACGGCATCGTGCTCAGCCTGGCGCGGTGCATCGGCGAGTTCGGTGCGGTCAAGGTCGTCTCCGGCAACGTCGCCGGCGTCAACCAGACCCAGACCGTGCCGCTGCTGATCGATCAGCGCAGCATGCAGTTCGCCCCGGGCACTTACCAGCTGTCATTCGTCCTGATCGTCATCACTGTCCTGGCCATTGCCACGGTGTCGATCCGGCGCAAGAAGGAGCCCGCACGATGACAACCGGACAAAACGCTCTCGCTGCGCTTCGCGGGGCCACGATCGAAGGGGCGTACCGCTGATGAGCATCGAGGCCACGGGAATCAACAAGCGATTCGGGGACTTCGTCGCGCTGTCGGACGTGGACCTGTCGGTCGCGAGCGGACATCTGACCGCACTGCTCGGTCCGAGTGGTGGCGGCAAGTCGACCCTGCTGCGCATCATCGGCGGACTGGAGGACCCTGACTCCGGCCAGGTCCGCATCGGCGGTCGCGAGATCACCGGTGTCCCGGCGCAGCGCCGCAACGTGGGCTTCGTGTTCCAGCACTACGCGGCGTTCAAGCACCTGTCGGTGTTCCGGAACGTGGCGTTCGGGCTGGAGATCCGCAAGCAGCCCAAGGAGCAGATCCGGAAGCGGGTGTACGAGCTGCTCGAGTTGGTGCACCTGGAACAGTTCGCGGACCGGCTGCCGGCGCAGCTGTCCGGCGGCCAGCGGCAGCGGATGGCGCTCGCGCGTGCCCTTGCCGTCGAACCGTCCGTGCTGCTGCTGGACGAGCCGTTCGGCGCGCTCGATGCGAAGGTGCGCCGTGAGCTGCGCGACTGGCTGCGCCGACTGCACGACGAGGTGCACGTGACCACGGTGTTCGTGACGCACGATCAAGAAGAGGCGCTCGAGGTCTCCGACGAGATCGTGGTGATCAACCACGGCAAGGTCGAGCAGGTCGGTTCGCCGGCCGATCTCTACGACAAGCCGGCGAACGACTTCGTGATGGAGTTCCTCGGCCCGGTCACCACGCTGGGCGGGCGGCTCGTGCGTCCGCACGACGTGGAGATCTTCCCCAGCCAGCTGCCGGCGACGGTGCCGGCGAAGGTCATCCGCATGCAGCGCATCGGGTTCGAGGTGCGGGCCGAGCTCGAGGTCGGCGACGAGCGGCCCTGGGCGCAGCTGACGCGCGGCCAGGCCGAAGGTCTCGAACTCGCCGAGGGCGCCAACGTCTGGGTCAGGGCAGCCGGGTAGCCCTGCCGGGGGGCCTGCAACCATTCTCCGCAATTTCTGGGAGAATGATCGACGTGCAGATCTCGGCCAAGTCGGACTACGCCATCCGTGCCCTGTTGAACCTCGCCGCGCACGAGCCGGACCTGGTCAAAGTCGACGTGATCGTGCGCGAGCAGGGCCTGCCGCGCAAGTTCGTCGAGGCGATCCTCGGCGAACTGCGCCGTGCGTCGATCGTGCGCAGCCAGCGCGGCGCCGAAGGCGGTTACGCGCTGGCCCGCCCGGCGTCGGAGATCACGCTCGGCGCGGTGATCCGGGCCGTCGACGGCCCGCTCGCCGAGGTGCGCGGGCTGCGGCCGCACGAGACGACCTACGAGGGTGTTGCGCAGCATCTGCCGGCGGTGTGGATCGCGGTGCGTACCAGCCTGCGCCGCGTGCTGGACGAGACGACGCTGGCGCAGGTGCTCAGCGGCAAGCTGCCGGCGCAGGTGCGGCGCATGGTCGAGGAGCCGGACGCCTGGTTGCCGCGCTGACAGTGCTACGACCCGCCCGGAAGATCATCCGGGGGTGACCCCCAGGGCCCTGCGGAGTTAGGGTGGGTGACGTGGGTTACATCGGAGTCGAACGCGCGCAGTACGAGGTGCTGCCGCTGCAGCAGACCGTCCCGAACCCCGAGCCGATGCCGGTTCCGCACCCGGAACCGATGCCCGAACCGGTCCCGGGTCCCGTCCCGGGTCCTGGGCCGGGACCACAGCCCGGCCCGGAACCCGGTCCCGCGCCGAGCCCGCTGCCCGGTCCCGACCCCGGCCCGGGGCCGACTCCGGAGCCCGGACCTGCCCCGGTCTGACCGTGTCGCGGCAGTTCTCGGGGTCCGAGCCGCTCGTCGGTGAGATCGTCGGGCTGCGCACCTTCCGGGTCGACGAGACCGGCCTGCTGCTGCCGCTGTTCAACGACAAGGCCTGGTACGACGGGCCGAACCGCGCGAGCTGTGCGCCGCCCGTGGGACGTGACCGTGCACCGCACCCGGTCGTGGCTGCCGACTGCGAATGCGGCTTCTACGCCTACGGCACCAGCCAGGCCGCGGCACGCAACCGCCAGTCGCGGCACATCCAGGCGATCGTGTCGTCGTGGGGACGGGTGGTGGCGGGCACCCAGGGGCTGCGCGCCGAGTACGCCCGCATCGACGCGTTGTGGCTCAGCGACGCCGTGCCGAAGTGGGTCCGCGCCCGCGTGGCGATGAAGTACCCGAGCGCGCAGATCTACCGCGACCGCGCCGCGATGCTCGCCGAGCACCCGCTCTCGGAGCTTGCGTGCTACGCGCCGCCGGCGCCACGCGTGGTCGGGCGCGTCGCCGTCGTCGCGGTCGCCGTCGCGGTGCTCGCACTCGGGCTGTTGCCGTGGTCGTGGATCGACGGCCCGGTGAAGCTGGCGTGGATCGGAGCGCTCGGCTGGCTGGGCCTCGCGATGCTCACGCTGGCCGTCCTGCCGCACGCGACCGGACGGGCGGCCTCGATCGGGCTGCTGCTGTTCGCGGCCGCCTGGTTGGTGGCGCCGGCGTTCGGGCTGCTCGGCTGGCTGCTGCGCGCGCCCGTCCTGCGGGCGGTCGTGGTGGCCGGCGGTGGCTACCTGCTCACCCTCCGGCCGGGCTATTTCCCGGTCGTCCCGATCCCGCGCGAGCGGGCATTCTGCGGCGTGCGTCCGTGAGCCGGTCGGCGCGCCCCTAGGATCTGGGGAATGAGCCCCGCCCGTGCCGTGACCCGACGGCTCGACGCGACCGGCGGCGGTGAGATCACCCGCACGGTCGTCGCCGGCGGGCTGCGCGTGGTCACCGAGGCGATGCCCGGCGTGCGCAGCGTGAGCGTCGGGGTGTGGGTGCCGGTCGGCTCACGCGATGAGGCACCGTCGCTCGCCGGCAGCAGCCACTTCCTCGAGCACCTGCTGTTCAAGGGCACCCGGCGCCGCAGCGCGCTCGACATCGCCGTCGAGATGGACGCGGTGGGCGGCGAGTTCAACGCCTTCACCGAGAAGGAGCACACCTGCTTCTACGCGACCGTCCTCGACCGGGACCTGCCGCTCGCCATCGACGTGATCAGCGACGTCGTGCTGCATGCGACGGTCACCGCGCAGGACGTCGACATCGAGCGAAGCGTCGTCCTCGAAGAGATCGCGATGCGCGACGACGATCCCGCCGACCTGGTGTTCGACGAGTTCTCGACGGCGCTCTACGGCGACACCCCGCTCGGCAGGCCGATCCTGGGGACGATTGACTCGATCGCGGGACTGAGCCGCGCGCAGGTGCACGGCTACTACGCACGGCGCTACCAGCCGGGGGACATGGTCGTGTCCGTGGCCGGCAACATCACGCACCGCGAGGTCGTGCGGTTGGTGCGCTCGGCCTTCGACGGGTCGGTCGCCGAAAGCGGCGCACGCGCGCGGCGGGCGGTCGAACCGGGCCGACCCGACCGTCCGGTCGCTGTCGTCGGCGACGACACCGAACAGGCCAACCTGGTCCTGGGCATGCACGGCATGTCGCGGCACGACCCGCGCCGGTGGGCACTCGGTGTGCTGTCCGCGACGCTCGGCGGCGGCATGAGTTCGCGGCTGTTCCAGCGCATCCGCGAGGAGCGCGGGCTGGCCTACTCGGTCTATTCGTTCACCAACGCCTATGACGACGCCGGCCAGTTCGGCGTCTACGCCGGCTGCCAGCCGGGCAAGGCCGATGAAGTGCTGTGCCTGATGCGCACCGAACTCGACGCGGCCGCGAGCGGCGCGCTGACCGTCGACGAGATCGAGCGCGGCAAGGGCCAGATGTGTGGCAGCGTCGTACTCGGTCTCGAGGACTCCAGCGCGCGCATGTCGCGGATCGGCAAGAGCGAGCTTTGCTACGGCGACGTCCTCGGGCTCGACCAGCTGCTCGCACACATCGACGCGGTCACCCCCGCGGACGTCGCCGAGGTCGCCGCCGACCTGCTTGCCCGACCGCGGTGTCTCACCGTCGTCGGACCGTTCGGTGACCACGACTTCGACGGCGCAGTCTGAGTAGGTAGAAGGGAAGCTGATGACCGAACCGACCCGGATTGGCGTGCTCGGCGCACGCGGGCGGATGGGCCAACAGGTGTGCAGGGCGGTCGACGCCGCTGCCGACCTCGACCTCGTCGCCATGGTCGACGCCGGCGACTGGTTGTTCAGCGTGGCCGACGCCGGCGCCCAGGTGCTCGTCGACTTCACCCACCCCGATGTGGTGATGGACAACGTCCGCTTCGCCATCGACCAGGGCATCCACGCCGTGGTCGGCACAACCGGCTTCACCCCGGAACGCATCGACACGGTGCGCACCTGGCTCGAGGCGTCCGAGCATCCCGAGCTCGGCGTGATCATCGCGCCGAACTTCGGCATCGGCGCGATCCTGTCGATGAAGTTCGCGCAGATGGCCGCGCGGTTCTACGAGTCGGCCGAGATCATCGAACTGCATCACGCGGGCAAGATCGACGCCCCGTCCGGGACGTCCGCGCGGACGGCTGCCCTGATCGCCGCCGCGCGGGCCGACGCCGGTCTGCCCGCGATTCCGGACGCGACGACGCAGGCTCTCGACGGCGCGCGTGGCGCGGATGTGGACGGCGTGCGGGTGCACTCGGTGCGCGCGTCCGGGCTCGTCGCGCACCAGGAGATCATTTTCGGCGCCGAGGGTGAGACGCTGACGATCCGGCACGACTCGCTCGACCGCGCGTCGTTCATGCCGGGTGTGCTGCTCGCGGTGCGCTCGATTGCCACGCACCCCGGGCTGACGATCGGGATCGAGTCACTGCTGCAGCTGTGAAGGACGTCCTCGCGCCCGGCCTGCGCGCGGTGTTCGTCGGGACCCGCGGCCGCAACGGCTCGCCGCACGGACAGCACTACTACGACGGCGCGGGCAACCAGTTCTGGAACCTGCTGCACCTGTCCGGGCTGACCCCGGTACGCATCGACCCGGTCGACGACGCGAAGCTGCCCTCCTACGGCTACGGCCTCACCGATCTGGTCTGGCGCGAGGACACCGCCGACCTCGTCGGGCTGCAACGCGCGCTGCGCCGGGCCCGTCCGGAAGCGGTCGCGTTCGTCAGCAAGAGCGCGGCGGCCTCGTACGCCCGCGAGGCAGGTGAGCGGCTGCCGCGCGGGTACGGCCCGCTGTCGTGGACCGTGGTCGGGCTGGCGGCATTCGTGCTGCCCGGCCCGTCCGGGGCGAACAATGCGATGTCGGTGCCGCAGCGGGCCGCGCTGTGGAGCGACCTGCACGACTTCCTCGAATCGCTCTGAGCGCGGGTCAGCCGCGCCCGACGTGGGTGTCGAGCCAGGCCACCAGCGGGCTCATCGCCTTCGCGGCCTTGACGATCTCGGTCTTCGCCCGCGGCGTGGGCAGCCAGTCGGGGCAGCCGAGTTCGCGGCTGGCGGTCAGCGTCTTGTGGCGCAGCAGGTCGGCGCGCGGGTGGTCCTTGGCGTAGCCGCTCGGCACGCGGGTGAGCTGGTCGCCGCCGACCTCGAAACCCTTGCGCCGCACGGCCGCGACTGCCGTCTCCAGGGCCTTGCCGGGGACGTCGTCGTCGATGGCGCGTCGCAGCCGCTCGACCTGCGGCGACTCGGTGTGCCAGTAGCCGGACGCGACGAACAACCCGGCGGCCGAGACCTGGAAGTACATCGAGGTCTCGCCGAACCAGATGCCCTGGTGGGTCTTGTACGGCGTCTTGTCCTTGCTGAAACGCACGTCGCGGTAGGGACGGAAGAACTTCGGCGCGCCGAAGTCCTTGGCGAGCGCCTCGGCCAGCGCCTGCAGCGGAGCCTTCACCTGCTCGTCGTAGACGTGTTTGTGTTCGGTCCAGAACGCCTTGCTGTTGTCGGCCTCCAGGTCCTCGTAGAAGTCCAGCGCGGCGAGCGGAATGCCGGTGAAGCTCATACGCAGAGGATATTTCCGCCCGTCGTTCACATGCGCGGAGGGACCCGATCACGTTTGCCTCCCGTGTGCTCGGTTGGCGGTCGACGAAGCGGGCGTAGCGGAGGAGAACGTGATCGACGAGGCGGCGACGGTTGCCCGGGTGACCCCCAGGTGCGGCGTGTCGATCAGGTTTTCCTCCCACGCGCTCGGTTGGCGGCCGGCAAAGCGGGTGTAGCGGAGGAGAACGTGATCGACAAGCGCGCGACGCCGAGCACTGCGGAGGAAATGCGAGCTACAGCCAGCTAGCTCGCGAGGCTGACGTGCAGCCGGATCTCACGCAGTTCGCCGGCCCCGGTGTCCAGCGCCCGCACCAGCCCGTCCGGGGCCCATCCGGCGCCGACGAGGAACTCACGGGTGACGGTGTCGGCCTCGGGGACCCAGCTCACCGCTCGGGTCATGCCGTCCTCGCGAGCGAGGTCGACCGCCGCGGCCATGAGGCGCGAGCCGTGCCCGCGCCGTCCCCACCGCGGTTCGACGAGCACCGGGCCGATCGCGATGGTGGTCTGGGGCTCGGGATCGTCGGGCTGCAGGTCCTCCGGCGGGGCCAGCACGGTGAAGCCGACGACCGCGGCACCCTCCTGCGCGACGAGCACCCGGTGCTGCGGCGTGGGCGGGTCGGTGAGCGCCTGCGTCCACGCCACGAGGGCGGCCTGTTCGGTCACTTGCTCGAGGACGGCCGCGGGCAGGATCGACGCGTAGCCGAACTGCCAGGTGACCACCTGGATGCGCGCGATCTCGGCGGCATCGTTCGGTGCGGCCGGGCGCACGCTGACATCGGCCATGCGCTCGACCCTACGAGGCGTCCGGGACGATCAGCCCAGCGGTGCCCCGACCGGCATCGGTGCGACGGGCGCCGGACCGACGACGGGCGCCATGTCGTCGGGTTCGCGCAGCGACTTGGCCGCGAGCCAGCCGCCGGCCGCGAACACCACGCCGAGCACGATCATGGTGATGCCGAGGCTTACACCCGTGGTCGCGGCCTTGGTCGCGATCGTGACGACACCGCCGGCGGCGGCCAGGCCCCAGAACCAGGCGGTGAACCGGCGCGCGTAGCGGGCGCCGTACCAGCACAGCGCGAGACCGACGAGCAGCAGGATGATGCCGGTGCCGATCTGCTTGGTGTCCGGCGCCAGCATGCCGATGCCGAGGAGCATCGCCGGGATGCCGACGACGACGAACGGCAGCGCCACGCCGTGCCGTCCGGACCGGTCGAGGACGAACGCGATCGCGAAGTAGGCGACAGCGAACACGAGCGACACCGCCGCAATCGTTGCGTTGTCGACGGACGGTACGGCGCTGCTTGTGCCACCGAATCCGCCACTGACGCCACCGACCACGGACGAACCGATGGCGCGGGTGTCGGGGCCGGCCTTGCCGACCGCATAGCCCCACAGTTGCAGCAATGTCAGCGCGAGATAGAACGAGTGCCCGCGCGCGCCCCGGACGAACAGATAGCTGGCCAGGTAGGCGATCACGCTCACCCAGACGATCGCGTCGGTGTTGAACGGATCGCCGCCGGACAGGTCGAAGGTCGCGAATTCCATCGCCAGCGGGATTCCGAGCGCCGTCGCCGCCACGCCCGCCGTGACGAGCGGGCCGCTGCGGGCGATGACCACCAGCGCGTAGCCGATAGCGACGACGATCAACGCGAGCGCCAGGCCGAGGAAGCGGCGTGAGTCGGACGCGGACAGCCCGCCGCCGGAGAACAGCCCGTCCCGGATGCCCTCGATGATGTAGGTGAAGCTCCACACCAGGATGCCGATGATCACCAGCACCACTCCGACGCCGGTGAGGGTCACGCCCAGGCGGGGGACGGGGCGGCGGTCGGCGCGTGCGCCGAGACGCTGCCACAGCGAGGGCCGCGGGCCGGTCGAGGCGTGCGCCCCGTAACCGCCGGGCGGGTACTGCCCCTGCGGTCCGGACGGCTGCTGGCCGTAGAACTGCTGCGTCGGGTACTGCTGCTGGCCCGGTGCCGGGTACTGCGGTGTGCCGTATTGCGGGGCGCCGTATTGCGGTGCGCCGTACTGGCCGGGGGGTCCCTGCGGCGGGGGGTAGTTGGGGTTCGGGTCCTGGGGATGCTGCGGATCCTGGGGGCCGGTCATGATCAGCACCCTAGAGGCGAGCCCACCCCCTCGGCATCCCGACGCGCATGCTGTGGACACCGACGGACGGCGCGGTGCCGGACGAGTACTCGAGGGGTCTGCGATGTTCGAGACATTCACCGAGGCCGCCCGCCGGGTGATCGTCTACGCCCAGGGACAGGCGCGGACGCTGCGGCACCAGGTCATGGCGTCGGAGCAACCTACTGCTCGGGCTGCCGGCCCCCCTCGACGGCAACTAACGCGCGGCGGTAGCGCAGCTCGGGCAGATTGCCGCCGGGCATCTCGGCTTCCTTCTCCGCGCCGTCGAGGACGAAGCCCGCGCGGGCGTAGAACCGCCTCGCCCGCTCGTTGGCCGTGAGCACCCACAGCACCACGGGCACATCGCCCAATGCGGCGAGCGCGGCGTCCATCAGAGCCCGTCCGGCACCCGTCGACCACGCGTCGGGATGGACGTAGATCGCGTAGATCTCGGCAACGGCAGCCGGCAGGTCCTCGTCGCGATTGGCCCCGAAGAACACGAAGCCGACGATCCTCTCGGCCTGGGCAACGAGCACCCGCGTCCGTCCGGCCGAGATCATCGCGGCGAACCGCGCGGTCGCGGCCGCCGAGTCGTAACCTGCCCAATAGCCGTCGGGCAGGTGAGCGCCGTACGCGCCCTGCCACGACGCGTTGCGGACGGCGTTGATGCCTGCCGCGTCGTCCGGCGTCGCAGGCCGAATCCTCATGCCTCGCCGGCCGCGTCGGCCTCCGCGTACGCCTCACCCTCGTCCTCCTGCCGACGCTCGCGGCGCACGTGCAAGAGGACCGCGACCGCGATGATCACGACGAGGATGGCGAGCGGCGCCCAGGTGAGCGTCTCGCCGACCACGCTCAGCGCGCTGGCGAAGGCGTAGCCGAGCAGGACGCAGCCGGGCGCCCACACCAGCCCGCCGAGGGCGTTCCACACGAGGAACGTGCGATAGCGCATGCCGCTCATGCCGGCCATCGACGGCATCAGCGCGCGCATCAGCGCGGTGAGCCGGCCGAGCAGCACGGCCTTGCCGCCGTGGCGGTGGATGAACGCGTCGACGGCCGACCACCGCCGGTCGCCGACCCAGCGGCCCAGCCTCGAACGGCGCAGCGCCGGGCCGTACTTCTTGCCGAACTCGTAGCCGACCGAATCGCCGCCGATCGCGCAGACGACCGCGATCACGCACATCAGCGCGAGGTCGAGGTTGCCGTACTTCGCGTTGCAGAACACGCCCGCGACCAGCAGGGCGGTCTCGCCGGGCAGCACCATGCCGACCAGCACCGCGGCCTCGGCGAATGCCAGGCCGCCGGCGATCAGATAGAGCCACTGCCCGACCGAGTCGCCGATGGTGCGCATGAGGTGCTCGAACACCGCCACATGCTCCCACGGCGACGTGTGTCCGACCTGGCTTCTAGGGTGCGGTCATGCTCTCGCTGTCGCTCGCGCAGGCGCGCCGCATCGCGCTCGCCGCGCAGGGCTTCGGCGATCCGCGCCCGTCCGGGCGGGTCGACGCCCGGCACGTGCGGCGCGTCCTGATGCGAATCGGGCTGCTGCAGCTCGATTCGGTCAACGTGTTCTGCCGCTCGCACTACCTGCCGGTGTTCGCGCGCCTCGGCCCGTACCCCCGCGAGCTACTCGACGAGCTGTCCGCGCACACGGCCGGCCGGGTGCGCCGGCGCGAGCTGTTCGAGTACTGGGCGCACGAGGCGTCCCTCGTCCCCGTCGAGCACCAACCGCTGTTGCGCTGGCGGATGGCTCGTGCGGCCGAGTCGGCCTGGCCGGGCGTGCGGCGCATCGCCCACGAGAAACCGCACCTGCTCGAGGACATCCTGGCGACGATCGAGGCCGACGGCCCGATCCGCTCGTCGCAGACCGGCATCGCGCCGATCGCGCCGCGGCCCGGGCACATGTGGAACTGGCACGACGGCAAGATCGCGCTCGAGTACCTGTTCTACGCCGGACGGGTGACCGCGGCGCGGCGGGTCAACTTCGAGCGCTACTACGACCTGCCGGAGCGGGTGCTGCCCGACGAGATTCTCGCCGCCCCCACGCCGGACCCGGCGGACGCGTTCCGCGAGCTGATCCGCATCTCGGCCCGCGCCCACGGCGTGGCCACCGAGCCGGATCTGCGCGACTACTTCCGGTTGTCCCACAGCGCCTCGAAACAGGCCGTCGCGGAGCTGGTCGAGTCGGGGGAGTTGCTGCCGGTCCAGATCGAGGGGTGGGACGCGCCGGCCTGGCTGTGGCACGAGGCCAAGCGTCCACGCCGCGTCACCGCCCGTGCGCTGCTGTCACCGTTCGACCCGCTGGTCTGGTTCCGCGACCGCACCGAGCGGCTGTTCGGCTTCCGCTACCGCATCGAGATCTACACGCCAGCGCCGAAGCGGGTCTACGGCTACTACGTCCTCCCCGTGCTGCTGGGTGAGGAGCTGGTCGGCCGGGTGGATCTGAAGTCGGACCGCCAGGCCGGCGTCCTGCGGGTGCAGGCCGCGCATCTGGAAGACGGCCATGATCCGCATTACGTCGCCACCGAACTCGCCGAGGAACTCGCGCTCACCGCGCAGTGGTTGGGGTTGACCGGGGTGGTCGTCATGCCGCGCGGTGAGCTCGCGCCCTACCTCGCCGCCGCGGTCGGTCAGGCGGCCTGACCGGCGCGGAACAGCTGGATGTCGCCGCTGCCGGTGCGGGCCCGCACCGTGATTGACCTGCCCGAGCGCGGGGCGTCCTCGATCGGCAGGTCGGAGCGCACCCGTCCCGAGCCGGAGGTGACGTCGAGTCGGGCGCTGACGCCTTCGGGCAGCCCGACGCTGACCTTGCCCGAGCCGGCGGTGAACTCGACGTCGCCGTAGGCGCAGCCGATGACCGCGTCGCCGGAGCCGGCGCGCGAGCGGACGTTGCCGTGCGCGGTCTCGACGGTCAGGTCGCCGCTGCCGAACCCGGACTGCACGCTGCCGGCGACTTTGCCGAGCGTGATCGTGCCGGAGCCGGCCCGGGCCTGGACGTCGCCGCGGACCTCGCCGACCCGGCTCGTCGCGCTGCCGGTGCGCAGCCGCAGGTTGCCGTCGACGATGTCGACGTCGATGTTGGCCGAGCCGGTGGCGAGGTCGGCGCCGCCGGTGCGACCGATGATCCGGACGTCCGCCGACGCGGTGGTGATCTTGGTGGCGGTACCGCTCGGGACGGTGATCTCGACGTCGAGGGCGTCGCGGTCGCGGCGCCAGCCGCCGAGCAGATCGGTCAGGCCGCCCCGGTTGGGGGCGACGATCGCAAGCACCGGCCCGCGCAGTTCGACGGCGGTGCGCTCGGCGATGTCGCTGTCGGCATCGAGCGCGATGAGCCGGACGGTGGCGGTGTCCAGGCCGTCGACGGCCGTGACGGTGACGCTGCCGTGGCCGGTGCGGACCAGCAGGTTGATCGGCCCGCTCAGCGGGAAGCTCTTGTCGGTCATGTCGGTGCTCTTTTCGCCTCGGGGCGGGTCAGCCGTTGACCCAGCCGGTGATTCGGTGCCCGCTCACGCGGGTGGACGTACCGGGCGCGTCGCCCGGCCTGCTGCGATGGCCGAGCGCGCGCCCCGCGGCGCGCACCAGCCAGGTGTTCACCGACACCGCGTCGGCCTTGGCGGCCGCCTCGACGTCGGACTTGAGCGCCTCGGACAGCCGCAGCGAGATTCGGGCGCTCGGGTCGGCGTCGTCCGGCGCGGCCTCGCGCACCGGCTCGACCGCACGCACCTCGATCTGCAACTCGTCGCCGTCGAGCCGGACGGCCACCCGCGGCGCGTCGGGGGAGTCGAGCAGTGCCGCGGTGATCTCGTCGGCGGCCGCGGTGACGGCGGCAAGCACCGCGAGCCGGGTGGCGGGTTCGGCCGCGGCGGACAGCGCGTCGGCGACCCGGCGGGTGGCGTCGTCGCCCAGCGCGGCGGCGGCGCGGAGCTGGGCCTGGACCTCGCTGACGTACGGTGACAGTTGCATGACATCACTATGACATCATTCAACTGTCAGTGCAACGTCGGATAGGTTCGACGGCGTGCGAGTGGACGTGATCGCGTGGACCCAGTTCGCGGCGCCGGACGACATCGACTGGTCCACCGACGCCGATTCCGGGGCGGCGCTGGTCGAGTTCGCCGGGCGGGCCTGTTACGAGTCCTGGCACAAGCCGAATCCCGCGACGGCCACCAATGCCGGGTATCTGCAGCACATCCTCGAGGTCGGTCACCTGTCGGTGCTCGAGCACGCGAGCGTCACGATGTACCTGCGTGGGGTGTCGCGTTCGCTGACGCACGAGCTGATCCGGCACCGGCACTTCAGCTACTCCCAGCTCTCGCAGCGCTATGCACCGTCCGGCGACGCGGACCTGGTCGAGCCCGAGGTGATCGCGAAAGATCCCGAACTGCACGCCCGGTTCGTCGCGGCCGGCGAGGCGTCGCTCGCCGCCTACCGGGAGCTGCTGGCCGGGCTCGAGGCCGGCTTCGCCGACACCCCGTCACCGACGTTGCGCCGCAAGCAGGCCCGCCAAACCGCGCGCGCGGTGTTGCCCAATGCCACCGAGACCCGCATCGTCGTCACCGGCAACTACCGAGCCTGGCGGCATTTCGTGGCGATGCGGGCGTCCGAGCACGCCGACGTCGAGATCCGGGCGCTCGCGGTGGCGTGCCTGCGCGAGCTGCAGCGCATCGCCCCGAACGCGTTCGCCGACTTCGAGATCACCCCGCTGCCCGACGGCACCCACGTCGCGTCCAGCCCGTACGTCGCCGAGGGCTGACCTCCCCTGGCGGCGCTGCGTGGCAGGCGGGTGGCGACCTTGCCCCGCGAGGGTGGGTTGCGGACGCCGCGCAGCCGACCTTCGCGGGGCGAAGTGGCGCCCCGCGGGTCAGCCCACCAGCTCCTCGACGGCCGCGGTGAACACCTCGGTGTGCCGGTCGACGTCGCCGGCGGTGGTCGCGGGTGACATCAGCGCCATGTTGTGGAACGGGGTGAGCAGCACGTCGCGGTTGGCGAGGTAGGTGTGCAGGTAGTCCTCGAGTTCCTCGTCCGCCGCGGCCGCCGACTCGCCGCCGGTGCGCGGGGCCGGACGGCAGAACCGGTATTCGACCCGCGCGCCGAGCCGTGACACCGACCACGGCAGCTCGTGCGCGTCGATCACCTCGTCCACGGCGTCGCCGAAACGGTCGGCCAGCGCGATCATCGCCGGCCACACATCGTCGGTGAGCACCTCGGACAGCGTCGCGCGCATCGCCGTCATCGAGACCGGGTTGCCGGCGAGGGTGCCGCCGACCCCGCCCATGTCGACGAGATCCAGATCCGGCATCGACTCGAGACGATCGGCGAGCTCGGCCGACATTCCGTAGGCGCCACAAGGGATTCCGCCGCCGATGGCCTTGCCGATCGTCACGAGATCGGGGTGCAGTCCCCACGCACCGGTGGCGCCGCCCGGGCCGGCCGACACGGTGTGCGTCTCGTCGTTGATCAGCAGCGTCCCGGTCTGTGTGCACAACGAACGCACGGCCGCCAGATAGCCGTCCTCGGGCAGCACGATGCCGACGTTGGTGAGTGCCGGTTCCATGAGCACGCACGCCACGTCGCCGTAGGACAGCTCGCGCTCCAGCGCCGCGACGTCGTTGTACTCGACCACCCGCGTCGTCGTGGTCGGATCGACCGCGGCGCCGACGTTGCCCTCGCGGATAACCTGCGCGCCGTGCTCGTCGACCTTGACCAGCGTCTCGTCGACCGTCCCGTGGTAGCAGTAGGAATTGACCAGGATCTTGGCACGACCGGTCACGGCGCGGGCCAGCCGGATCGCCCAGCGGTTGGCGTCGGTCGCCGTCAGCGCGAAGCTCCACCGGGCCACGCCGAACCGGCGGGCGAGCTCGGTGCCGACCCAGCTCGCATCGCGCGTCGGCATCATCACGGTCAGCCCGCGCTCGAGCTGCGCGCGCACCGCGGCGACGGTGGCGGCGGGCGCGTGCCCGGCCATCGCGCCGGTGTCGCCGAGGGCGAAGTCGACGTACACGCGCCCGTCGAGGTCACGCACCCGCGCGCCGTGCGCGGCGTCGAGGTACAGCGGGAACCCGCCGGACGCCTTGTTCATCCAGGTCATCGGCACGCCGCCGAACAGGGCCGCCCGGGCCGAGGCGTACTCGGCGGCAGAACGCGGGTGGTCGTCGGCGAATCGGGCGCGCTCGCGCGCGAGCAGGTCGGACAGGCGCGAACGATCCGGGGCAGGCATGCTGCGAATTCCACCAGAACCTGCCGACGCGCCGATATCCTGGGGGCATGGCTGGCACGGATCCGGCACGTCCGTTCGGACGGCTGCTCACTGCAATGGTCACGCCCTTCGGCGTGGACGGCTCGCTCGACCTCGATGCGGCGGTCCGCCTGGCCACCTACCTCGTCGACGAGCAGGGCAACGACGGGCTGGTCGTCAACGGCACGACCGGTGAGTCGCCGACGACCTCGGACGGCGAGAAGGCCGACCTGATCGCCGCGGTCGCGCAGGCCGTCGGCGATCGCGCGACCATCGTCGCCGGGGTCGGCACCTTCGACACGGTGCACTCGGTGCACCTGGCCGAGCAGGCCGCGAAGGCCGGCGCCCACGGCGTGCTCGTGGTGACGCCCTACTACTCGAAGCCGCCGCAGGCGGGGCTGCTGCTGCACTTCCGCGCGGTGGCTGATGCGACCGACCTGCCGGTGATGCTCTACGACATCCCGGGACGCACGGCCACGCCGATCGCGACCGAGACCCTGCTCGAACTGGCCGGGCACGAGCGCATCGTGGCGGTGAAGGACGCGAAAAGTGATCTGCCGGCGACCTCGCGGGTGCTCGCGGAGACCGACCTCGCCTTCTACTCCGGCGACGACGCGATGACTTTGCCGTTCCTGTCGATCGGCGGCGTCGGCGTCGTCGGCACGTCAACACACTTCAGCGGCCCGGGCACCAAGGCGATGATCGAGGCCTACGAGCGCGGCGACGTCGTCTCGGCGCGGGCCCTGCACCGGGCGCTGCTGCCGATCTACACGGGCATCTTCCGCACCCAGGGCTGCATCCTGGTCAAGGCCGCGCTGACGCTGCGCGGCCTGTCCGCCGGCCCGGTCCGCGCCCCGCTGGTCGACGCCACCGACCACGAGATCAGCCACCTGCGGGCCGACCTGGCGGCGGCCGGACTCTGACGTCCTGCGCGCCTCAGCGATAACTGTCGACCTGAGAGTTAGGGTCGGCAGGTGCCAGCCTCGTCCACGCGTACCCGTCCGCCCACGCGCAAGAGCACGTCCGGCGGGCGTTCGGCCACCCGTAAGCCTGCCGCCGGCAAGCCGGCCGCGCGCAAGAGCGCCGCGCGCAAACCCGTCCGGCGCGGTCCGGCGCCGATCCTGCTGCCGTTCATCGGTCTGGGTCGGCTGCTGCGTGCGCTCTGGCGGGGCGTGGCCGCGGTGATCGGCGGGCTGGCCCGCGCCGCGGGACGCAACGCCGCGACCGCCCGCGAGCTCGAACCCGAACACCGTCGCGACGGGGTAGCGCTCGCCGTCCTCGCCCTCGGGCTGATCACCGCAATCGCGGTGTGGTTCCACGCCGCCGGCCCGATCGGGCACGGGCTGGCCACCGGCATCCGCGCGCTGATCGGCAACGGCGCGATCATCTTGCCGCTGCTGCTCGTCGGCGGAGCCGCGCACATGCTGCGCCAGGCCCCGCTGCCGCAGGCGCGCGGGCGCACCGTCGTCGGCACGTTCGCGCTGGCGATCTGCGTGCTCGGCATGTTCGACCTGTACGGCGACTCACCGACGACCTCGGCCGGACGGGCGTTCGCCGGTGGCGCGATCGGGCACCTGATCGGGTCGCCGCTGGCTCGCGGGGTCGGCGCGGCGCTCGCGGTGCCGCTGCTCGCGATCCTCGGCTTCTTCGGGATCCTCGTCGTGACCGCCACGCCGCTGCCGGTGCTGGTCGACTACCTGCGCGAGCTGGTGACCGGACGGCCGCTCGGCCCCGACGACGAGCCCGCCGACGAACCCGTCCTCGACGCGCCCGAGCCGAAGCGGCGCGGACGCCGCTCGCGCACGGTCGCCGCGGTCGACGCAGCGCTGGAGTCGGCGACCGATGTCGGGCCGGATCTGGCGTTCGCGCCCGGCCTCGCCGACGAGCCGACGACCGATCTCACCGCGGCGGGCGAGTTCGCCGCTGCCGAGCCGGTGAAGCCCAAGCCGCGCAAGCCCCGCATGGCCAAGGTCGAGCCTGATCTGCCGCCCATCGACCTGCCGATGCAGCTCGAGCTCGACCGCGGCGCGGGGCTCTACACCTTGCCGTCGCTGAAGGATCTCGCGCTCGGCTCGCCGCATCTCGAGCACACCAAGGCCAACGACGAGGTGATCGCCTCGCTGCAGCAGGTGTTCGCCGAGTTCGACGTCGACTGCGCGGTGACCGGCTTCAACCGCGGCCCGACCGTCACGCGGTACGAGGTGACTCTCGGCCCCGGCGTGAAGGTCGAGCGCATCACCAACCTGACCCGCAACATCGCCTACGCGGTCAAGAGCGCCGAGGTGCGCATCCTGTCGCCGATCCCGGGCAAGAGCGCGGTCGGTGTCGAGATCCCGAACGCCGACCCCGAGGTCGTCATGCTCGGCGACGTGCTGCGCTCGCCGGTCGCGCAGCGCGACCACCACCCGATGCTCGTCGCGCTCGGCAAGGACGTCGAGGGTGGCTTCGTCGTCGCGAACCTGACGAAGATGCCGCACCTGCTCGTCGCCGGTGCGACCGGCGCGGGCAAGTCGTCCTGCATCAACACGCTGATCCTGTCGGTGCTGACCCGCGCGACTCCCGATCAGGTGCGCATGGTGCTCATCGACCCCAAGCGCGTGGAATTCGCTGCCTACCAAGGGATTCCGCACCTCGTCACGCCCGTCATCACCAACGCGAAGAAGGCCGCGGACGCGCTGCAATGGGTCGTGCGCGAGATGGACATGCGCTATGAGGACATGGAGTCCTCGGGCGTGCGGCACATCGACGACTTCAACCGCAAGGTGCGCAGCGGGGAACTGGTCGCGCCGCCCGGCTCGGAGCGGGTGTACAGCGCCTACCCGTACCTGCTGGTGATCGTCGACGAGCTCGCCGACCTGATGATGGTCGCCCCGCGCGACGTCGAGGACTCGATCGTGCGGATCACCCAGCTCGCCCGCGCGGCCGGGATTCACCTGGTGATCGCGACGCAGCGGCCGTCCGTCGACGTCGTCACCGGCCTGATCAAGGCGAACGTGCCGTCGCGACTGGGGTTCAAGACGTCCTCGCTCGCCGACTCGCGGGTCATCCTCGACCAGCCCGGCGCGGAGAAGCTGCTCGGAAAGGGCGACGCGCTGTTCCTGCCGATGGGTGCGTCGAAAGCGGCCCGTATGCAGGGCGCCTACGTCACCGACAACGAGATCAGCTCGATCGTCACGCACTGCAAGGAGCAGCTGCAGCCGACCTACCGCGAGGACGTCACCGCGGCCCCGGCGGCCAAGAAGGACATCGACGAGGACATCGGCGACGACATGGAGCTGTTCCTGTCGGCGGTCGAGCTGGTCGTGTCGACGCAGTTCGGCTCGACGTCGATGCTGCAGCGCAAGCTGCGGGTCGGCTTCGCCAAGGCCGGCCGGCTGATGGACCTGATGGAATCGCGTGGCATCGTCGGCCCGTCCGAGGGTTCCAAGGCCCGTGAGGTGCTGGTCGTCCCGGACGAGCTGTCCGGGCTGGTGTACACCCTGCGCAACGGCGGCACCGCCGACGACCTGGTCAGCGACGACGACGGAGACGGGTCGACTCAGCCTTAACCACCGCGAGTGGTCATTTATGGCACGAGTGGTCAGCTATTTCTGACCACTCACGCGATAAATGACCACTCGCGGTGAGTTCGGAGCTGATGACCTCAGTGACGGCGGTGCCGGCCCCGGTAGAACATCGCGAACAGGCCCAGACCGCGTGCACCCGGGCGTCGGTGCTTACCGACGTAGTCCTCGGCAGCGGTCGTCGCCTCGCCGAACCCCGACGCGGACGGCGCCCATGCCGTGTAGACGGGTTCCACCCGCTGAATCGTGGCCATGACAACCACCCCCTTCGCCATGAACGCTAACCCTCGACTTCCGGTCGAGGGCGCAGACACGCCTAGAGGACGCGCAGCATCCGGGTGTTGCCGAGCGTGTTCGGCTTGACGTACTCCAGGCCCAGGAATTCCGCGATGCCGGGATCGTAGGAGCGCCGCAGCGCGTCGTAGGTGTCCGCGTCGACCGGCGCGCCCTCGATCTCGCGGAAGCCGTGCCGGGCGAAGAAGGAGGTGTGGAAGGTCAGTGCGAACAGTCGGGACAGGCCCAGCTCGCCCGCGGTCTCGATGAGTGTGCCGAGCACGGCCGCGCCGATCCGCTCGCCGCGCCGGTCGGGATGCACGGCCAGGGTGCGGATCTCGCCCAGGTCGGCCCAGAGCACGTGCAGCGCGCCGCAGCCGACCACCTCGCCGTCGATCTCCGCGATCCGGAAGTCCTGCACGTCCTCGTAGAGGGTGACCAGGTCCTTGGCGAGCAGCTTGCGGCCGGAGCCGGCGTAGACATCGACCAACGCCTTGATCGCGGGGACGTCGGCGGTGCGGGCGCGACGGACGAGCACGCCGTCGAAACTACGGCACGATGAAGCGGAGATCCGTGGTGTCCCACACGAGGTGACGGGCGATGAAGCGCATGGCCGCGCGGTCGGCCGGCGTCGGGGCGCCGTGCAACTGCGAGCCGAAGATGTCGAGCTGCGTTCCGTCGTGCCGCAGGGTCACGTCGCCGCCCTTGTCGGAGGGCTCGTTCGCCGGCCCTGCGGTGAGCGTGAGCGTGCGGTGCCGGGGCGTCTCGAGCATCAGGATGAGCACCCCGGCGGACGGCTGTACCTCGACGTGGTCGAACGGGAAGCCGGTCGGCAGGGCGGTGAGGCGGAACGGCGTCGTCTGGGCCACGACCGTGGACGGGCGGACCGCCCGAGCGACCGCCACCAGCTCGGCCATGGTTGGGACGCGCTTCAGGTTCCCCATCTGCTGCACCACGGCCCACCGCTTCGGCGCGAACTGCCAGATCACGTCGCGGATGGGGCGGGTCTTGTGCCGGGACTCCTCGTATCCGCTCACCCCGGCGTAGCCGCGATGGCCCGAGATCGTCACGGCCCGTTTGTGCTGCAGCGGCAGGCGCTCATACCCGCCCGGCGACCAGACGTCCACGGCGACGTCGCCGTAGCGCGGCCCGTGCGCAGTGCGCACCAGGACGCTGCGGCGGTCGGCGTAGGTGAGCCGCGAGGTGACCGGGTAGCCGACCACGGCGAAGCTGGTGAAATCCGGACGGGGCGAAGCCGGCGGCGTGCTTCGGCGCGTGTGCGCCACCAGGTAGGCGCCGACCACTGCGACGACGAGCGTCGCCGCGACGAGCGGGGCGATCCAGTGCCGCTGCGCCGGGCGCCCGGGAGTGCCGGTCCAGGCCGGCCCGGTCGACACCGTGGCTGCGTGTGAGTCGAGGGTCGAGCGCAGCAGGCGCTCGAGATCGTCGTCGGTACGAGTGGTCATCGCGAATCCTCCGTGGTGAGGGCGGGAGCGGTGCGCAGCGCGGCGAACGCGCGCGCGGCGAGGCTGCGGACAGTGCCGGGCCGGCAATCGAGCGTGGCCGCGATGTCGTCATCGCCGAGGTCGAGGTAGTAGCGCAGCACCAGCACCCCGCGCTGACGTTCCGGCAAAGCGGCCAATGCGCGCCACATCGCGTCCTGCTCGGACGAGTCGTGAGCTGCGACCGCGATGTCCGGTGGCTCCACCAGCACCAGCGCCGAGCTCGCTCGTCGCCGCCGGTGCGAGATGTGCGCGTTGACGATCGACCGCCGGGCATACGCGACCGGCGCTGCGATCGGCAGATCCTCGCCGAACCGGCGATAGAGCGCGACGAAGGCCTCCTGCACCAGGTCTTCGGCCAGGCCCCGGTCGCCGCACAGCACGTAGGCGAACCGGGTCAATCCCACCGTGTTCGCCGCGGCGAACTCCGCCAGAGTGCTGCCCGTCATCGCAGTGATCGTTGCGTTCACGACGGTCTGAACGCAACGAGCGGCCGATTGTGCTGCAGTCAACAGCGAAGTCGCCGGATGGACCCGGGCCTGGCAACTGATGTACCTCGCGGCCATTACCATGGAGCGTTGTGAATGAGGCTGCCCGCAAGGTTGCATTGGTGACCCTCGGATGCGCCCGTAACGAGGTCGATTCCGAGGAGCTCGCGGCGACGCTCGGCGCGGGCGCGTGGCAGATCACCGACGGCGACGACGCGGACGTGGTGCTGGTCAACACCTGCGGCTTCGTCGACGCCGCGAAGAAGGACTCCATCGACACCGTTCTCGCAGCGGCCGACACCGGCAAGAAGGTCGTCGCCGTCGGCTGCCTCGCCGAGCGCTACGGCGACGAGCTGGCCAAGAACCTGCCCGAGGCCGACGCGGTGCTCGGCTTCGACAGCTATGCCGACATCGCCGCGCGCCTCGACGACGTCGCGGCCGGCCGACCGGTCACGGCGCACGCGCCGCGCGATCGCCGCACGCTGCTGCCGGTCACCCCGGTGCACCGCCCGGCCGCGTCGGCCGAGGTCGCGGTGCCCGGCCACGCGTGGCTGCCCGGCAAGCAGTTGCGCCGCCGCCTCGACGACTCGGCGCTGGCCTACCTGAAGATCGCCTCGGGCTGCGACCGCCGCTGCACCTTCTGCGCGATTCCGTCCTTCCGCGGCTCGTTCGTCTCGCGCCCGCCGGCCGACGTCCTCGCCGAGGCCCAGTGGCTCGCCGAGCAGGGCGCGCGCGAACTCGTCCTGGTGAGCGAGAACTCGACCTCCTACGGCAAGGACCTCGGCGACCTGCGCGCGCTCGAGACGCTGCTGCCGAAGCTCGGCGCTGTGGACGGCATCGAGCGGATCCGGGTCAGCTACCTGCAACCGGCCGAGCTGCGCCCGTCGCTGCTCGAGGCGATCGCGGCGACGCCGGGCGTGGCGCCGTACTTCGACCTGTCCTTCCAGCACGCGTCGCCCACCGTGCTGCGCCGCATGAAGCGGTTCGGCTCGACCGAGGCGTTCCTCGAGATCCTCGACCGGGCCCGTTCGTTCGTCCCCGAGGCCGGTGCGCGGTCCAACGTCATCGTCGGGTTCCCCGGCGAGAGCGAGGACGACCTCGCCGAGCTCGAGCGGTTCCTCACCGCGGCGCGGCTCGACGTCGTCGGCGTGTTCGGCTACTCGGACGAGGACGGTACCGACGCCGAGAAGTTCGACGACAAGCTGTCCGAGGGCGAGATCGCCGCGCGCGTCGAGCACATCACGGCCCTGGTCGACGAGCTGATGGCCCAGCGGGCCGAGGACCGGGTCGGTGAGAAGGTCGACGTGCTGGTCGAGGACCCGGACGGCGACGGTGACGGCGCCGTCGGCCGGGCGATGCACCAGGGCCCGGAGACCGACGGGATCACCCGGTTGGTCGGTCCCGGCGAGTGCAACCGGTTCGTGCCGGCCGTGGTGATCGACAGCGAGGGCGTCGACCTGATCGCCGAACCGACGGGCCCGGCGCGGTGAGGACGCCGCCCCGGCTCGACCTGGAGGCCGACGAGCCGGACCCGATAGCCGCGGTCCCGGACCCGGTGTCGGCGTGGAACCTCGCCAACGCGCTCACCGTCTTCCGGCTCCTGCTCGTCCCGGTGTTCCTCCTCGCGCTTTTTCACGGCACCGGGCAGGAGACCGGTTGGCGTGTCGTCGCCTGGGCGGTGTTCGCGGTCGCGTCGATCACCGACCGCATCGACGGCGAACTGGCCCGCAAACGCAACTCGGTGACCGAGTTCGGCAAGCTCGCCGACCCGATCGCCGACAAGGCGCTGGTCGGCGCGGCACTGATCGGGCTGTCGATCCTGGACGACCTGCCCTGGTGGGTCACCGTGGTCATCCTCACCCGCGAGGTGGGCGTGACCGTGCTGCGGTTCTGGGTGATCCGCCACGGGGTGCTCGCCGCGAGCCGCGGCGGGAAGCTCAAGACCCTGCTCCAGGGTGTCGCGATCGGGCTGTTCGTGCTGCCCGAGTGGGGGTGGCTGCGCGACATCGCCTGGGTGGTGATGATCGCGGCCATCGTGGTCGGGCTGGTCACCGGTTTCGACTACGTCGGACGGGCGGTGCGTCTGCGGCGGGCTTCGCTGGCGGCGCGCGTTGCGGCCTGAGCCGGGAATCCGCACCGGCCGGCGGGCGTTGTTCGCTGAGAGCGGACAGCCCGTCCGAATCGGACGACGTGTCGGTGCCGGCCGGTACCGTGAACCGCACATAGCGACCCGCACGACCGGCTCGCACGCGAGAGGTGGAAGTCATGCCAGTGCTTCGTCAGGTGGTCGGTGACACCCTTCGCGCGTTGCGCCTGCGCCAGGCCCGCACCCTGCGCGAAGTCTCGGCCAGTGCGCGCGTGAGCCTGGGGTACCTGTCCGAGGTCGAGCGCGGCCAGAAGGAGCCCTCGTCCGAGCTGCTGGCAGCGATCGCCGCGGCGCTCGAGGTCGAGCTGTCCGACCTGTTCGTCGAGGTCGCCACGACCCTGCGCCGTGAAGAGAAGCTTGCCGCGGCGAGCATCGTCGGCGGTGGCCGGCTCGCTGCCGTGCCGGCCGTTCCCGGCGCCGGATCCGCGCGCATCGCGCCGGCCCCGCCGGCCGACAGCGCCGGCGGCGTGGCGGTCCGCAGCGTCTCGATCGTCGCCGCCTGAGTCACATTCGCAACATCCGCAACATCCGTCACAGATCCCGGCGCGCCCGCGCGCGTCGTCGCTGCGGCGCCGTGCTGCGGGGTTAGCGTCGGGTCCATGGCAACCGGAGTAAACGCTGGCCAACGCCTCGCGGGGCCACGCTGTCCAGGCGAGGTGCGCTGATGGCAACCGGAGTAAACGCTGGCCAACGCTTCGCGGGGCCACGCTGTCCAGGCGAGGTGCGCTGATGGCAACCGGAGTAGACGCTGGTCAACGCCTCGCGGGGCCACGCTGTCCAGGCGAGGTGCGCTGATGGCTGACCCGCTGTTCGACACGCTGTTCCGTTCCACCGCGCGCCCGGCGGCCCCGCCGCCGATCGCGTCGGCCGCGCCGGTGCGCGAACGGGGCACCCGCACCCGCGCCGGCAACGCGATGAACCGCACCCGGGCGGCGCTGCTCGACGGCGCCCGCCGAGCGGTCGAGTCGTCCGGCACGAAGATCACCATGGCGCAGGTCGCCGCGTCCGCGGGGGTCGCGAAGGCGACGCTCTACAACCACTTCCGCACCCGTGAGGCGGTGCTCGACGCGCTGTTGCTGGACGAGGTCGCCCGGCTGGCGGCTCTCGCGGACGGCAAATCGCTGGCCGATGCGCTGGCGCAGACCGCGAGCGCGCTCTCGGAGAGCCCGCTGCTGCGCACCCTGGCGCGGGTTGAACCCGCCACGGTGGCGGCGCTCGGCCGCATCGACCGCACCGCGCGGGGCTGGCAGCAGGCCCGCGCCGCGGTCGACACCGCGCTCGTCGCCGAGGGACGCGGCGGGGCGGAGTTCGTGCTGCGCTGGCTGGCCTCGTTCGTGCTCAGCCCGGCCCGTCCGGCGAGCATCGCGGCCGATCTCGCCGTGCTCGTCGCGGCCCTGCCCGACGTCCCCGCGCAGGGCGAGGTCGCGGCTTCAGCCTGAGCCCGGCTGGCAGGTGGGGCACCAGAACGTCGCCCGCGCGTACGGCGGGGCGCCCTGTTCGGCATACGCGACCGGGGTGCGACAGCGCAGGCACGGTTCGCCGCGCCGTCCGTAGACCCAGTGTTCCTGCCCGCGACCGGTCCGACCGGTCGTCGACTGCGCCGGGTGGTCGCGGTTGGCGAGCAGGAACCGATGCGCGGTCTCGATCACCTCGGCCAGCCGGTCGACCTCGCCGACCGGCGTCCAGGGATTGACCCGGCGGGCGAAGAGCGCCTCGCACTTGTACATGTTGCCGATGCCGGCGAGATTGCGCTGGTCGAGCAGCGCCTCGCCGATCGAGAGGTCCGGCGTGCGGGCGAGATTGGCCAGCGCCAGGTCGGCGTCCCAGTCCGGGCCGAGCAGGTCAGGTCCGAGGTGGCCGACCAGTTCGTGCTCGCGCTCGGTCGCAACCACCGCGAGGTCGTGCACGCGATAGCCGGTCGCCAGCCATTCGGCGTTGCCGAGCAGCGCGCGGATCATGTGTTCGGGATGCCGGCGCGGCCGCACCCCGGAACGGCTGAGGTGCCACGACCCGTCCATGCGCAGGTGGCTGTGCAGGGTGTGCCCGTTGTCGAGCCGGGTGAGGATGTGCTTGCCGCGCGCCACCACCTGCGTCACGGTGTCGCCGGTCAGGTCGGTCGTCGCGAGCGCCGGCACCCGCAGGTCGGCGACGGTGAGCGGGCGCCCGGCGAGCGCGGCATCGAGTCGGTGAGCGGTGAGCCAGACCGTGTCGCCTTCGGGCATGACCCCAGTGTCTCTGAGCCGAACCGGTCAGCTGCCGTCCCAGCTCGTCGCGCCGTTGACCTGGTAGGCCACGAACACGTAGCCAGGGGACTGGTCGGCCTGCACGGTGAGCACCGCCCGCACCGTGCCGTCCGGGGTGTCGACCTTTGCGGCACCGACGTAGTGCGAGAGCGGTTCGCGACTGCGCGGGTCGACGGCGGACAGGGCGAAGGATCTGCCGAAGGCGGCCCGCACGGCGTCGGACCTGCCGTCGGCGGGCGCCGAGCAGACGACTTCCTCGTGCGGCTTGCCGAGTGAGCCCGGGTCGCGCACCCCGACCGCGATGACCGCGCTGTTATGCCCTCGCGGCGGGGTGCTCACGATCGCGGCGACCACGTCGCCGAGGCAGTCGGCGATCTGGCGCATGTGCGGCGCGTCGAGCAGCGGGTCGCCGTGCCCGAGCACCGGGCCCAGCGCGGTGCCGCTCGGGCTGGCGGCGAAGCGGCGCGGGTCCACCACCACCTGGTCGAGTTCGTTCACCATGTGCAGGCGTTGGCTGAGCGGGCCTGCGGGGTCGATCGAGTTGTCGGTGCCGAACGACAACCCGGTGGTGCCGTCGAAGGTGCGGGCCTTGGCCCCGAGGGACTTGAGTTTGCTCGTCACAGCGCCGGCGTCGATGGCGCCGTCGATGCGGATGGCGGTGTTCGGCGCCCGCCCGACGCTCATCGCGCGGTCGGCGCGGTAGACATCGAGGCCGATCGCGCCGGGCAGCAGGGCGGTGTAGTTGGCGAGCCGCTCGAAACCGACACCCGCGACGCGACTCCACCGCGGGTCGGTCGAGTGCTTCGCGTCGTCGATGATGCCGAGCTCGCGCATCCGGGCGATGTTGCCGACGGCCCCGGTGGCCGAAACCGAGTCGAGCGCGCCGGCGAATCCAGTCGTGGACCCGCCGCCACCCCCGCTGCTGCCGCACGCGGTGAGCAGTGCGAAGGCGGCGGTGCCGGCGAGTGAGCGTCGGGTGATCACCATCGGATGATCTTGTCAGGACGCGCTGGACAGAACAGGAGGAACGGCACACCTAGCCGCGTAACCGCAACCCGCGCGGAGTGGGTCGGAATCCGGCCAAGGCCAGCGCCTCGCCCAGCGGCGAGGCGACGATCGGGATGCCGTCGGCGCGCTCGACGGCGAGCTTGCCCAGCGCGCCGTCACGCACCGCGAGCGCGAGTGCGTCGGCGGCCGGTTGCAGGATCTCGGGGTCGTCGGTGAACGACAGCAGGCTGCGGCCGCCGCGCTCGACATAGAGCACGCACTCGCCGTCGACGACAACGACCAGGGCGCCGGCCTTGCGGGCGGCCTGATGGCCGCGGCCACCGCCCTCGGGTGCCGGCGCCACGGGCCAGGGCAGGGCGGCGCCGTAGGAGTTCGCGGGATCGGTGGCCGCGAGCACCAGCGCCGGCGAGGCCTCGCGGTCGGGCCGGGCCTGCCCGCGCAGCCGGTCGACGGCGCCGGGCAACGCGAACTGCGCGGCGCCCAGCCCGTCGACGAAGTAGCCACGCCGCGCGCGCCCGGACTCCTCGGCCGCCTTCAGTACCGGATACACCGCCGAGAACCCGCCGGTCACTCGTTCGGCCGCCACCGAGCCGCGCGTCACCAGTCCGTAGCGGTCGAGCAGCGTGTCGGCGGCGGCGAGCGCGCGCCGGGTGGGGTCGAGATCGCGCGGCGCGAGCGCCGACCACCGGCCCGTCATCGTGTACGGCGCGGCCAGCCGCGACGGTGCGGTGGTGGGGATGCCGGCCAGCCCGCCGTAGCGGCCGTACCTGGTGCGCGGCGCCCGCTGCTTGCGCGTGTGCGCGGTCTTCTTGCCGTCCAGCCGGGCCCGGAGCGGGGCAAGCGTGTCGTTGGTGAGCGACCCCGCCCAGACGAGGTCCCAGATCACGGCGGTGACGTCCTCCTCGGAGTGCGCACCGTGCCCGGCGGCGACGCGATCGGCCAGGCCGCGGAAGAACAGCGCCGAGCCGGGCTCGAGCGCGGCGAGCAGTTGCTCGGCCAGGCCCTCGACCGGTTCGAGCGGGGGCAGCAGCAGCGGGGCGAGTTCTGCCGGGGCCAGCACCACCCAGCCGTCGTTGCCGGCCAGCGAACCGGCACCGGTCCAGACCACCTCGCCGCTCATCGTCAGCTCGTCCAGCAGCGCGGGGGAGTAGTCGGCCACCCGCGCGGGCAGGACGAGCGACTCGAGTGCGCTGGCCGGGACGGGCAGCCCGGCGAGTTGCTCGACCGCGCGCAGCACGCCGTCGACCCCGCGCGTGCTGCGGCTGCCCACACCCTGCCAGGACGGGATGAATCGGGCCAGCGCGGCGGGTGGAACAGGTTCTACCTCCTTACGCAGTGCCGCCAGTGACCGCCGCCGGACGGTCCGGAGCACCTCGGCGTCGCACCACTCCGCTCCGACGCCGTCGGGCCGGAACTCACCCTGCACGATGCGTCCGGCAGCGGCCAGGCGCGCCAGTGCGGCCCCGACGACCGCGACGCCGAGGCCGAGCCGGGCGGCGACATCGGTGGGATGGAACGGGCCGTGCGTGCGGGCGAAGCGCGAGACGAGATCGCCCAGCGGGTCCTTGACCGGCTCGGTGAACGCCTCGGGCACACCGACCGGGATCGCGGTGCCGAGCGCATCACGCACCCGACCGGCGTCCTCGATGGCGAGCCAGCGCTGCTCACCGGCGATGCGCACCCGGATTGCGCGGCGCGATTCCTCGAGCGCGGCGAGGTCGTGGGCGGTGGCGCCCCGCGCGATCGCATCGTCTGTGGTCAGGTCGCCGACCGAGCGCAGCAGGTCGTGGACGGCGTCGATGCCGTGCGCCGGCCGGTCGGGGGCCAGCCGGGCGACCTCGCGCTCGACCTCGGCGAGCGCGCCGGCGTCGAGCAGTTCGCGCAGTTCCGTCGCGCCGAGCAGCTCGGCGAGCATCGCGGAGTCGAGGCTGAGCGCCTGTGCCCGCCGCTCGGCCAGCGGCGCGTCGCCCTCGTAGAGGAACATGCCGACGTAGCCGAACAGCAGTGACCTGGCGAACGGCGAGGCGGTCGGGGTCTCGACCTCGACGAGCTTGACCGAGCGCTGCGCCAGCTCACGCATCAGGCCGACCAGGCCCGGCACGTCGTAGACGTCCTGCAGGCATTCGCGCAGCGCTTCCAGCACGACCGGGAAATCGCCGTACTCGGCGGCGACCTGCAGCAGCTGGTTCGCCCTCTGGCGTTGCTGCCACAACGGGGTACGCCGGCGCGGGTCGCGGCGCGGGAGCAGCAGCGACCGGGCGGCACACTCGCGAAAGCGCGAGGCGAACAGCGCCGAGTTGCCGACCTCGGCGGTCACCAGCGCCTCGATCTCGTCCGGCTCGAAGACCGCCAGATCGCCGCCGGGCACCTCACCGTCGGTGTCGGGCAGCCGCAGCACGATGCCGTCGTCGGAGTGCATCGAGGACACCTCGAGCCCGTACCGCTCACGCAGCCGCGCCCCGATCGCGAGCGCCCAGGGTGCGTTCACCGGCGCGCCGAACGGTGAGTGGACGACCAGGCGCCAGTCGCCGAGTTCGTCGCGGAAGCGCTCGACGAGCACGGTGCGGTCGTCGGGCAGGTGCCGGGTGGCCTCGCGCTGCTCGGCGAGGTAGGCCAGCAGGTTGTCGGCGCCCCACTCGTCCAGCCCGGCCGCCTCGGCCCGGGCGCGGGCCCGCTCGGGCGCAGCCCCGGCGACCTCGCGCAGGAACGCGCCGAGCGCCCGGCCGAGCTCGACCGGACGTCCGGGTGAATCGCCCTTCCAGAACGGCATCCGGCCGATCTGCCCGGGCGCCGGGGAGACCAGCACGCGGTCGTGGGTGATGTCCTCGATGCGCCACGATGTGGAGCCGAGCAGGAACACGTCGCCCACCCGCGACTCGTAGACCATCTCCTCGTCCAGCTCGCCGACCCGGCGCCCCGGCCCTTCGCCGGTGGCGAGGAAGACGCCGAACAGCCCGCGGTCGGGGATCGTGCCGCCGCTGGTCACGGCCAGTCGCTGCGCGCCCCGGCGGGCGGTGAGTTCGCCGGTGACGCGGTCCCACACCAGGCGGGGACGCAGCTCGGCGAACGCGTCGGACGGGTAGCGGCCGGCCAACATGTCCAGTGTCGCCTCGAGCGCCGAGCGGGGCAGGCCGGCGAACGGCGCGGCGCGGTGCATCAGGGCTTCCAACTCGTCCACGCCGACCGGCTCGAGCGCGACCATGGCGACGATCTGCTGGGCCAGCACGTCCAACGGGTTGCGCGGGTAGCGCATCGACTCGATCGCGCCGGCGCGCATGCGCTCGGCGACCACCGCGCACTCGAGCAGGTCGCCGCGGAACTTCGGGAAGATCACGCCGCGGCTGACGGCGCCGACCTGGTGCCCGGCCCTTCCGACGCGCTGCAGGCCGGACGCCACCGACGGCGGCGATTCGACCTGCACGACGAGATCGACGGCGCCCATGTCGATGCCGAGTTCCAGGCTCGAGGTCGCGACCACCGCGGGCAGCCGGCCGGCCTTGAGGTCCTCCTCCACCAGCGCGCGCTGCTCGCGCGAGACCGAGCCGTGATGCGCCCGGGCGACGACGACCTGTTCGGCCGGCGCACCCGCGCCGGACTGGGCCATGACCTGCGCCGGCGGCGTGTCGTCGAGGCGCTGCATGCCGGCCCGCTCGGAGGCCAACTCGTTGAGCCGGGCGGTGAGCCGCTCGGCCAGCCGGCGCGAGTTCGCGAACACGATGGTCGAGCGGTGCTGCTCGACCAGATCGAGGACGCGCTCCTCGACGTGCGGCCAGATGCTCGCGCGGTTGCCGGCACCGGCCGCCGGGCCGGAGAGGTCCTCGGTGAGCTCACCGAGATTGCTCATGTCCTCGATCGGAACGACGACCTGGAGGTCGAAGGTCTTCTCGATCGGCGGCTGCACGACGGTGACCGGGCGGCCGCCGGCGAGAAAGGTCGCCACCTCATCGACCGGCCGCACGGTCGCGGACAACCCGATCCGCTGGGCCGGCCGCTCGAGCAGCGCGTCGAGCCGTTCGAGGGTGACGGCGAGGTGCGCGCCGCGCTTGGTCGCGCAGACCGCGTGGACCTCGTCGACGATCACCGTGTCGACGCCGCGCAACGCGTCGCGCGCGGCCGAGGTCAGCAGCAGGAACAGCGACTCGGGGGTGGTGATGAGGATGTCGGCAGGGCTGCGGGCGAAGGCGCGCCGCTCATCAGCCGGCGTGTCGCCCGAGCGCATCGCGACCGTCACGTCGGGTGCCGGGCTGCCGAGCCGGGCAGCTGCCTGCCGGATGCCGGCCAGCGGTGAACGCAGGTTGCGCTCGACGTCGACGGCGAGCGCCTTGAGCGGGCTGATGTAGAGCACCCGGCACCGTTTGCCCGGCTCGTCCGGTCGCGGCTCGGCGGCGAGCCGGTCGAGCGCGGACAGGAACGCGGCGAGGGTCTTGCCGCTGCCGGTGGGCGCGACCACCAGGGTGTGCTCACCCCGCCCGATGGCCGCCCAGGCGCCCTGCTGGGCCGGCGTGGGTGCGGCGAACGCGCCGTCCAGCCAGGCCTGCGTGGCGGGGGAGAACCGGGTCACGGCTCCAGTCTGCCGCGCAGGTCCGACAACACCGCCCGATCAGGACGAGAAGTGCGTCGGCCGCCAGGTCGCCCCGCCGTCGGTGGTGACGTAGCGGGTGGTGCCGTCCGCGCTGAGCGCCCAACCCTGGCCGCCGGAACCGAACGCGATACCGGCCCCGCCCACGGGCAGGGTGGCCGTGCGACGCCAGTGCCGGCCGCCGTCCCGGGACACGTAGAACGTGGCCCGCACCGGGCCCGGGGCGGAGGCATCCGAGACGTCGGCAATCACCAGCTGCTGCTGCGAGCGGGCCGGTTCGACCTTCAGGATCTGTGCTCTCGGCAGGCGGCGCGGTGCGGAGAAGTGGGCCGAGCCCGGCGCGGCGACCCGGATCTGCGACCCCAGGCAGTTCGCGATCAGCGCACCGTTGTCGGCCGCGCTGCTGGCCTCGGCGTAGAACGGATCGTTCATCGGACCGCTCGCCTGTCCGCAGGCGTCGCGGGCGACCGGCGTCCAGTGCGCGCCGTCGGTCGTGCGGAAGATGCCCGGACTGCTGTTGCTCTCGGTGCCACCGGCGAACAGGTAGCCGGCGCCGTTCGCGGCGACGAGATTCGAGCTGAACAGGCCGACCGGCTGCGAGCCCGGCGCCATCGGCTGGAACGCGGTGCTGCCGATCGGCGCCGACTGCACCATGCCCGCACACCCCGACGAACACTGGTGGATCGGCGCGAGCCGCACGACGCGGCTGCCGACGAAGACCAGCCGGGTGGCACCCGTCCAGTCGTGCTGGGGGTCGGCGAAGCGCTGCCAGCTGTGGCCGCCGTCGGTCGTCCAATACAGCTGGTGCAGGCTCCACAGGTAGCCGTCATAGGCATTGGCGAACGACACCGAGTCCACGCACGGGCCATGGACGTTGCCGTTGTCGCCGCACGAGCCGAAGTCCAACGTCGAGACCAGTCCCGTCGGGACGGTGAGCATGTGCCAGGAGGCGCCACCGTCCGAGGTTGCGAGCAGGGCCGGACAGTTCGTGCGGCCGCCGGACGCGCAGGCGCCGTCGCCGAGGGCCCAGCCATCGGCCGGGTCGCTGAAGGAGACGCTGGCGGCGTGGAAACCGGCAACGGCCGGTGTTGTGGACGGGTGCGGGGCCGGATGCGTGGCGGGGTGCGGGGCCGGGTGGGTGGCCGAATGTGACGTGGCCCGGTACGGGGACGGGTGTGGCGTGGACGGGTGCGTGGCCGACGGGTGCGGCGTCGGCGCGTGCGGGACGGGCGAGCTGTTGAGGAAGTGGGTCGCCGGTGACTTGACGTGCCGGGCGGCCACCACCTGCGACACGGCGGCGACGCCCGCCACCAGAGCGGCGACCGCCGCGGCTGCGAGCAGCGGCGTCGCCGTCGCCGTCCAGCGGCGCGCGTGGTTGCGGTGCGGCCGAGCGGCGGCCACGAGCGTGTCGGCCAGCCCAGGGTCGGCATGCGCGGCGTGCGCCGCGTCGGTCAGCGCAGCGCGCAGGACGGCATCGAAG
>DATBTJ010000042.1:0-25813 GCA_036559305.1 Jatrophihabitans sp. | reverse complement strand
CGCTTCCGGGATCACGACCGAGGTACGTACCGCTCCGGACCAGAGCCAGCAGCGCCTGCGCGACTACGCGACCCTCACCGGATTACTGGTCGCGCTCGGTGTGCTCGCGATGACCGTCGGGCTGATCCGCAGCGAGACGACTCAAGACCTGCGCACCCTCACCGCCGCCGGAGCAGGCGGACGGACCCGTCGCGCGCTGCACGCCACGTCCGCCGGAGCGCTCGGTCTGCTCGCCGGGGTGCTGGGGACGGCCGGCGCGTACCTGGCACTGATCGCATGGCACTGGCACGACGTCGGCTACCTGGGCGAACCGCCGTACGTCGACCTCGCGGCGCTCGTCGTCGGACTGCCGGCGATTGCCTCGACAGGGGCCTGGCTGCTCAGCCGCACGCCGAGGTCGATCGCCCGCCGCCCCCTGGAGTGATCAGCCCGCCCGCGGCGGGCGAGCGACCGCACCGAGCGGGCCGCCCTGATCGTCCGGGTGTGCGATGCCGACGATCGCCGCGTGGTGCGCCTGCAAGTGTCCCCGGCCGGGGAGGGCATGCTGAGTCGAAAATCAACCCCCATCACCGCGGTCCGACGTGTCGAAGAACGCCCACCAACCGAGGGAGTCGACCGGCACCGAATGGGACGCGTCGCGGTAGCTGATCGTCACCGTGCCGCCTGGCCGACTGCGCCCGAAGGCATAGCCCGGCATCTCGACGGGTGCCATACCGGAGTCACCGACGTCATCAAGCTCCAAGACCGTTGCCCAGCTGCCATCCGGCGCTTGGGCGAAGATCCTCATTTCGATCTCGCGTTCGTCGCTGTTCGTTTCGATAAGCGCGACGACAAACTCACCAGCGACGATGAACGCGTGCAGCCGCTCGTGCCACCGGAGTGCCAAGTCTAGGGCGGACCACGTCTCGATGTGCTCGCGCGGCACCTGCGGGAGTGGTCATGACTCGCAACATACAAGCCGCGAAGGTCACCGACGGAACCCCGAAACCATCGCGGCAGATCCGGTAGCGCCGCTGCCGGCATGAGTAGCTCAGTACGCGCGGCTGCACGGTGAGGGCCTTTCGACCGGCGAAGATCCGAGTGTCAGGTAACGATCTTCCAGTACGAATCTTTGCGTCGGATGAGTCCATCCGGCGCGAGATCGAACAAGTCGCATCCCCGAACCTGTATACGCTGACCGTCGGTAGTCGTGCCGGTGAGCAGCCACTTCGACACTGCGTGGTCGCCACAAGTCCAGTGCTCGTCATCGCTGTAGCGCACATCGGGAATTCCGGTGAAGCGGGCCGCCAATCCAGCGCGGACGGCTTCGCGTCCCGAATACCTTGTACCCCACTCGTCAGGGCCGCGGGGTGTGTCCAACACGCAATCGTCGCTCAGGAACGCCAGGATTCGATCCAGATCGTGCTCGTTGAAAGCGTCGAGCAGATTACGCAGCACCGTCTCCGTCATCATCGCCGAAGTATGCTCCCGTGCGCGTGGCTCGGAACTGACGCTTCACCGGCGTGGAGGGTCCATCGGATCCCGTCCCTCACGGCCTGCCTGTTCGACCGGACCGGGCGGTTGGCGGCACGTCCGGACGTTCGCCGACGATGGCGACGCGCCGGGCACAGCTAGAGAAGCTGCTTGTGCAGGACGCTGATGAGGTCGCCACTGGTGGTCGTGAAGGCTTCGAGGGCCGTCCATCCGCACCGCAAGTAGAAGCCGCGCGCCAGGTCGGTACCTACCCAGGCTTCGCCGATGCCGTGGTCGGCGGCCCAGCGTTCCAGGTGTTGCATGAGCGCCCGCGCAACCCCCTTCCGGCGGTGCTTCCGTCCGACGATCAGTCCGGTGACCCAGGGGCTGGTCTCGCGCCGTTCGTCGAGGTCGTAGTGGTCGAGCCCGACCGCGCCGAGAACTTCCCTGGCGGCGCTGTGGGCGACGAATGTGACCGGGAGTTGTTCGCGCCCGGCTTCGCGCGTTGTGACGTCGAGCCACCAGGCCGGGTCCGCTGGTTCAGGCGCGTGGCCCCACTCTTGCCACCGCAGGTCCGCCACAGCCCGCACCGAGCCAGGAAAGTCGGCCAGAAGCGACACCGTCACGGCCGAGGTCGTCCCGTTCGCCAATGCGTCCTCATGCACGACCCATGGACGATGCCACGTCGCCCAAGCGGTTAATGACCGCCACGCACTCAACTCGGCCGATCCGGTCGTTTGATCTACGCGGCGGCGCGGCGAGGTCTGCCTCGGTTGTCCGCTCTCGACAGAAGAAGGCCCCCGCCAGCCCGAAGGCCGGCAGGGGCTCGATTCGTCATGGTTGTCGAGTTCTGGCGTGATCGTTCGAGTACGGCGGCAAGTAGTTCTGCGCTGCCGAGCGCTTGTCCGTCGGGCGAGACGTCGTCCGATTCCGGACCTTCGCGACTCGCGATATAGACGCTGTTGGCAGCACGTCCCCTCGTCATCGCTACGTACAACGATTCTCGGGTCGACAGCTCGTTGATCAAGGTGTGTGCGGTGTCGACGGTGCATCCCTGGCCTCTGTGGATGGTGGTGGCGTAGCCGAGCTCGACGTGCGTTACGACGTAGTCGGGTGGCAGCACGACGCTGCGGTACTGGTCGTCGACCGCGACGAGTGAGCCGTCGCCCCGTACGCCGATGACGGTCCAAGCGGCGCCGTTCTTGACCCATCGGCTGCGGTCGTCAACTCGAAGGCGCCGATCGTTGCGCCGCGTGACGATGCGATCGCCGACGCCGGCCTGTTGGCCGGCGGCAATCGTCACCGATGGGCTAGCGGTCTGTCCTGCGTCGCGGCGCTGGGCTTGGGCGAGGGCGTTGAGGTCGCGGACGGAGTTCTCGTCGGGGGCGATCATGAGGGCTGTCGAGCCCTGCTTGGGTGTCGGTGTGCCAGGCGTCGAAGAGCGCGTGGAGCATGCCGCTGGTCTCGCCGGAGTGGATCCGGTCGTGGGCGAGGTAGTCGTCGATCACGCTGCGGTCACCACTCCGGAGACGCAGTGATGCCGCGGCTTCCCATGTCCCGGTGAAGCGGTGGACGTCGGTGAGGTGTGGCGTGTCGGTGCGGTCGGTGGCGAGCATGTGGAAGGCGCCGCCGGCTTCGATGGCGCCGAGTTGGGCCCAGTCGCCGACCAAGACGACCTTGGCGCCGGCCTCGCGGGCCGAGGTTGCGATGGTGTCGAGGGTCACCGTGCCGGCGAGGGTGGCCTCGTCGATGATCAGCAGCCGCCCCGGCCGCAGGGTCCACCGATCGAGCTCGGTCTCGAGCCGCAGCCGTTCGGTCTCGATGCGGCGGGACCAGACGCTGCCCCGGTTGCGCGTTCCCACGAGTCGGCCGGTGAGTTCGGCGATCCGGTCTCTGCGCTGGGCGTGGTGTTCCTGTTCGTGTAGCCATTTGGCGGTGTTGTCGGTGGCGATGCCGAGTTCGTCGGCGAGCACCTGGGCGGCCGCCGCCGATGGCGCGAGCCCGATAACCGAGCCCGGCCCGTGCGTGGTCTCCCACGCGCGTTTCAGGGCGGACAGGGAGGTGGTTTTGCCGCTGCCGGCCGGCCCGACCAGCACGTCCAGGACGCGCCCGGAGGTGGCGATCGCGGTCACAGCGGACCGCTGATCGGGCCCCAGTGACGAGTCGGCTCCGGTGATCGAGTCTGCCGTGGTCGCTGGGCCGGTCAGGTCGCGGCCAGCATCCAGCAGCCGGGTCTCGGCATCGAGGATCGCTGCGGTGGTGAACCGGGCGGTCCCACGGTGCAGCATGGCCGCCTGAGCGGGGGCGGCGAGGCCAACTGCCTGGTCGGGCGCGCGCTGGACGATGCGGTCGGCGATCGTCAGCCGATCGGTGGCGGTGGCGAACCGGGCGCCGTGCAACTGGCGGTGCACCTCGGCAAGCAAGTTCGCCTCGCCGAACACCGCCCGCTTCGCCGAGACCGCGGCCAGTCCAGATTGGCCGAGCGCGTCGATCATCGCCGTGTCGACCGAGCCGGCGGCCAGCGCCGGCACGTCGACCGGCGGCAGATCCCGCACAGTCAGCGGTTGGCCAGGCGCGTGCTGTGCGGCACGTTCGCGCCAGCTGGCCATTTGTTCGGGCAGCGATTGCTTCCTCTTGTCCGGTCGCGTCTGCAGCGTCGCCCGCTGCCGAAGCTTGAGCGTCTCGACGTTGCTCGGGTGCCGGCCGTTCTCGGCCACGAACGCCTCGACGAGCTCGTCCTTGCACTCGGTGATGGCTCGGGTACGTGTCGAGAATTCGTCCAGCAGGTCGGTGCTGATGCCGGCGAGGTCCCACCGCGGGGTCGCCGAATGCTGGCGTGGGTGGGTCGTCCAGCCGACACCAAGCCGGTCAGTGAGCAGATCGTGCAGCACTCCCTCGTGCAGTTCCGACAGCGCGACGGTGTACCGGAACAGAGTGGCCCCGTCGAGCGAGCGCCACGTCCCGTCCTCGGTCTGCACGCGGTTGGCCACCACCACGTGGGTGTGCAGGTGCGGGTGAACGCGACATTCGCCTCGGCCCAACCCAGCACGACGTCGATCGCGTCGCGGTGCGCCTGATGGATCACCGCCTGGGTGTCCGCATCAGCCAGCGCCCACAGCGCCGACACCGACTTCGGCACGCTGCACGTCAGATCAAAGCCTGCGACAGCTTGGCGTGGTGATGCGTCGCTAGGTCCGGCGACGCTCGCTCGGCGCCGCTGCGGCGTACGACCCAGCGACTCACCGGTGACTGGATCGGCCATCATCCCCAGCAAGTGCCACAACGTTTCCTCGGTAACCTCGGTGCCCGGTGTGACGCCCGCGCCGCGGTCGAGACCGGCCAAGCCACCGCCGAGAAACCGCCCGGCCGGCGTCCCGGACTCCAGGTAGTACCGCGTCAACGCCTGCGAACTCGGCGCCGCCCCATCACCGCGCGCGACCGAGGACATCAGGTACTCGAAACCCGCCCCGAGGCTCATCCGGCGGATCGACACGGTCACCGGGCCGCCCGGGCTTGCTTTGTCTTTCGCATAAAGCAACGCCTGTCGCGTCGGGGAACGCACTGACAAGTGCAAGACGCGTGGCACGAGGAAAGGCGGAAATCGAGGGTCGGTTCAGGGCGAGCCGATCTTGGTCGATCTCATCGATATGGGAGTGGGCGAGACACTGCGGGAACTGGGCGTCAGCCGGACCTGAGCAGGCTTAAGTGAGGGACCGACGCCTGGCTGGCGCCGGTCGGGCCGGCGCCTGGGCCCGGGGCGAGGTCCGACGACGGCAGCTCGCGTTCGTACGTCGGAACTGGCTCCGCCTCACAATCATGCTGCTGGCCGCAACCTGCCTCATCGCTCTCGCGTCGACCTTGGTCCCGGGTGGGTTCTGGCGGGGGTTGGTGATCGGGGCCCTCGGTGCCTCAGCCTTGGCGGCAATGTTTGTGCTCGTCCTCGAGTCGACTGGCACGGCTCCGCGCGCGATGGGTGCAACAGCCGAGGAATGGACCGCGGGTGAGCTGCGCAAGCTGCGCCGTCAAGGGTGGACGCTCGTCAACCACTTCGGTTTGGGCTACGGCGACATCGACCACATCGTCATCGGCCGAGCCGCGATCTTCGTCGTCGAGACGAAGTGGTCGGCCAGCGGTTGGGGACGGCCGAACACGACGCTGGAGGATACGGTCGCGCAAGTCACGAAGGCCGCGCGATCGGTACGGCTGTGGACACGCGCCGAGTCGCTCGGACTCCCGGTCGTCCCGGTCGTGTTCCTTTGGGGTGGGGCCGACGGCCACACGCTGCCAGTCTCCGAGCGGTTCGATCACGACGGTGTCAGGGTGATCCGCGGCGGCAAGGCAGCGCGTGCCTGGCGAGCCGACGTCGAGCAGATGCCACCAGTCGTCTCGGCGGAAGCAGCCGACGCGGTCGTCGAGCGGGTTCGTGAGCATCTCGAGGGCCGAGACAGGCACGAGGCGGCCGAGCACCCGGTGCCGCCGTCGATCGATCACGTGCTCTCGGTCAGCTTCGGGGCGTTCGCGGCCGGCGTCGCCGGCATCCTGACAATCCTCGAGCCACTCTCGGCCGGATGGCGCTGGCCAGTGGTTCCGATTGCCGCGGCGGCAGTTGTGGCCGGCGTTGTCCTGCGCCGCTACCGGGCCTTGTGCTACTTCGCCGACGCGTGGCTGGCCGGCGTGGCAGGCATGGGCGTCCTATCGGTGCTCCTCCTGGCGATCGCTTGACCAGCTGGCGGGTTGTCCACAGTTCGCCGGAACGACGTGCGCGCACGCGCCGAACATGGAAGACCCGACGTGGAGCCCTTCAGGGTGAAGGACGCGGGACGGATCATTCATGGGTAGCATCGAGCGCCGAGCACGCGCCGGCAAAGTCCGCTGGTACGCGCGCTACCGCGACCTGGCGGGCATTCAGCACACCCGCACGTTCAACCGCCGGGTCGACGCCGAGCGGTACCTGACCAACGTCGAGGCGGCCCTGCTCGACGGCACCTACCTCGACCCGGCTCGAGCACGGATCTCGGTCGGCGAATGGGCACAGCAGTGGCTCGACGGCCAGGCGCAACTCAAGCCGTCGACGCGTGACCGCTACGCCGGCCTGCTGCGCGGCCACGTGCTGCCGACCTGGGGCACCGTGCGGCTCGCCGCGGTGTCGCACGCCGACATCCAGTCGTGGGTCGGCCGACTCACCCGCGAACGATCAGCGTCGACGGCACGTAAGGCGCATCGGGTGCTCTCCCTGGTGCTTTCGCAGGCGGTGCGCGACGGGCGGATCGGCCGCAACCCGGCGCTCGGCATCGCGCTCCCCCGCGAGACACCGGCGCAGCGGCGCTACCTCACCCACGAACAGGTCCACGCCCTGGCCGCTGCCGCCGGCACCGACGGCGTGACGATCTTGGTGCTCGCCTACACCGGCCTTCGGCTCGGCGAGCTCACCGCGCTGCTGCATCGACAATCTCGACCTCGACGAGCGACGGTTGCGGGTTGTGCAGTCGGTGACCAGCGTGAACGGCGAGTTGGTGTGGGGCACGCCGAAAGGCCATGCCGCAAGGTCGCTCAGCCTGCCGCGCCTGGTCGTCGACCAACTCCGTTTCGATGATCGCGGGCCGGCGTCCCGAGGAGCTGGTGTTCCCGTCGCGGACGGGCGGGGCGCTGCGCGCGTCCAACTACCGTCACGACGTCTTCGATCCGGCGGCGCGTCGCGTGGGCCTGGCCGGCCTGGTGCCACACAGCCTGCGGCACACCGCGGCGTCGCTGGCGATCGCAGCCGGCGCCGACGTGAAGGTCGTGCAGCAGATGCTCGGGCACAAGTCCGCCACGCTCACCCTCGATCTCTACGGGCATCTGTTCGAGGACCGGCTGATCGAGGTCGCCGACCGATTGGACGCGGCAGCGCGGTCCGCGGGTGTGTACCCGTTGTGTACCGGGAGCGACTCTAGCGAGAAGATTAGACAGTCGGAACGTGCTCCAGGCCAGCAAATACAAGGCCTGCAAGGGGTGCCCCCGGCAGGATTCGAACCTGCGACGCCCGGCTTAGGAGTCCGGCGCTCTATCCCCTGAGCTACGAGGGCGGAGCAGCATGAAGACGGTGGAGGCTGCCCAGTAGCTGCGTCGCGATGCTACCGGAGAAGGCCTGCGTCCAATTCGCAGACGAACGCCGCTACCGCACCGTCTCGTGACCGTTCGCCGGCCTGGCCTTCGCTCGCGCCGGATGGCCGGCCCGGGCGCCGGCAGCCGTCAGTTTGGTGTCGTTGGCCGTCTTCACCACCATGTTGGCGAACCCGCGCGACATGAAGGTCAGGACCGCAGGGTCGTTGTTGCTCAGGTTGTCGCACCAGCGGAACGGGTTGTCGACGCACCCGCCGTCGAAGCTGGGCACATTGCCCTCGTAGTTGCCCAGCGACCCGCCGAAGAGGTTGACCTCGTCCTGCGTCTTGCAGCAGTCCTGTCCGGTGAGCACCCCGCTTGCCGGGACGCCGGCCTGGTTGAAGCTGTAGGCGTCGGTGCCGACCGGCGAGAAGTAGATGTGGTTCTTGCCGATCGAGTTGAAGTACTGCACTCCGTAGTCGCGAGCCACGGTCGACGGCTGGTAGACCTGCGACGGGAATTGTGTCGACACGCTGCGGCCGAAGAAGTCGGGCGCTGCCGGATCGAGGACGCCGACGTCGTAGTTGGGCGATGCGGTCACGTCCGCATCGAGGTCGTATCCGATCTTGCCGAGTTCGCTCGGGCTGAGGTTGTCGACGTAGTAGTGCGAGCCGAGCAGGCCCAGCTCTTCCCCGCCGAACCAGATGAACCGCAACTTGTTGCGCGGGTGGGCCTTCCGCATCATCTGCGCGATGTCCAGGATCGTCGAGGAGCCGGATGCGTTGTCGAGCATCCCTGCGCCGTAGATCGCGTCGAGGTGCGCATCGACGACCACGACGTGGTTCGGGTCGCCGGACTTCGAATCGGCGATGACGTTGTAGTCGACGCGGTTCGGGTCCTCGATGACGTGGACGCTGAGGTTCATGACCGGTGGTTTCCCGGCCTGGTAGTCGTTGTAGAGGCTCTGGCCGATGTCGAAGGACGTGAAGGCGACCGGAATGTTCGGGACGAACGAATTGCCGTTCGCGTCGCTGAGGCTGCCGTTGATCACGCCGGTGCGGCCCGGCTGTCCCTCGTTGAAGATGACCACCCCGACCGCTCCCGCGGCCTCGGCGTTGAGCACCTTGACGCCGAAGTTGCAGGTGCCGCGCTGCACTAGCGCGATCTTGCCCTGGAACGAGCTGTCGAAGTCGGCGGGACTGCAGCCGCTGGTGGTCGAGCCCGGCGTCGCCGGGGGTGGCAATTGGGTGCCCCCGGCCGGCTTGATCTGCGCCCCGGTGGCATCACCGTTGCTCTTGCCGGGGTTCCAGTCGTTGACCAGGGTGAAGCTGCGCGACGTCGGCGAGGTCTCGGTCCAGGTCGGCGTCCCGACGAAGGACGAGTACGGGAAGGTGTACTTCTGGATCGTGACGTCGTAGCCGGCCTGGCTCATCAGCTTGGCGACGTAGTCGACTGACGCCTTGTAGCCCGGCTCGCCGGAATTGCGGGACGGGTGACCGTCCGGACCGGGGTTGGCATCGGCAATGGCCTGGAATGCCTTCATGTGCCGCCACAGGTCATCGGTGCGGATGCACGGCAACAGGGTCTGCGGTGAATTGTTGACCCGGTTGGCGCAGCCGGTCGCGCTGGGCGCCTGCGCTGCGTTGCCCGTTCCGGACGGTGCCGACCGGGCCAGCGCCGATCCCGGCGCGGCCACACCGATGACGAGCACGGCGACCGCAACAGGGACCAGCCACAGCGGCGAAAACCGACCTAGACGTGGCGACATGAACCCCAGCCCTTCCGTCTCCAGATGCGACACCGCGCGATCTCGGTGTCGACGGACCCGATGCGCGAAACCGTCCCACACTGTGAGTCAGCTGACCAGGGGCTGTGGACACAAATTTCTCGATCTGGACACTTCAGACGGTGGCCAGCTCCGACTCCGGGGCGATCGAGGCGGCGGACGACGTGGGGACGGGCCGCAGCAGCACCGCGCCGATGGCGAGCGCGGCCATGATGAGGCCGGTCGCGATCCAGAACGCCAGGTGGTAGCCGCCGATCAGCGAGTCGACCGCACTGTGCCCGGACGCCGCGAGCGATCCCGCACGCGTCGTCGACAGCGTGGCCAGCACGGCGAGCCCGAGCGCCCCACCGACCTGCGCGGTCGTGTTCACCAGCCCGGACGCGAGCCCCGCGTGCTCCATCTTCACGCCCGACATCGCCAGCCCGACCAGCGCCGGGAAGCACGTGCCGGCACCGAGGCCGAGCAGCGCCATCGTCGGCAACAGCTGGGTGAGGTAGGACGCGTCCGCGGGCGCGATCGCGAACAGCGCGAGGCCGATCGCCATCAGCAGCAGGCCGGCGAGCGAGGTCGTGCGAGCGCCGAAGCGAGTGATCAGCTTCTCCGAGTAGCGCACGGAAAGCGTGCCCATGCAGACGGTGACCGGCAGGAACGCCAGCCCGATCTGCATCGCGTCGTAGCCCTTGATGTTCTGCAGGTAGAGCGTGCCGAGGAAGAACGTGCCGAACATGCCGGCGGCACCGATGACCTGGATCAGGTTCGCGCCGACCAGGTTGCGCGACCGGAACAGCCCCAGCGGCATCAGCGGGCTGGCGGCCCGCGCCTGCCGGAGCACGAAACCGGCGAGCAGCGCGATGCTGATCGCGCCGAGGGTGAGCGTCTGCGACGCGAGCCACCCGTCCTCGGCAGCGGGCTTCACGATCGTGAAGACGCCGATCATGAGAGCGCTGGTCACCAGGGCCGCGCCCAGGACGTCCGCACCGGCGGCGAAACCCAGGCCCTTGTCGGCACGGACGAGCCGCAGCGCGGCGATCGCCACCGCGGCGCCGACCGGGACATTCACGAAGAAGATCCAGTGCCAGCTCACCGCCTGCGTGATCGCGCCGCCGGCGAGCAGCCCGACCGCACCACCGGCGGACGCGACAAACGCGAACACCCCGATCGCCTTGGCCTGCTCACGCGGCTCGGGGAACATCGTCACGATCATCCCGAGCACGACCGCGGACGTCAGCGCACCGCCGGCGCCCTGCACGAACCGGGCAATCACCAGCAACTGCTGGTTCACCGCGAGCCCGCAGGCCGCCGATGCCGTGGTGAACACCGCCAGCCCGGTCAGGAAGATCCGCCGCCGCCCGGCGAGGTCGCCGAGCCGTCCCGCCAGCAGGAGCAGTCCGCCGAAGGCGATCAGGTAAGCGTTCACGACCCAGGCGAGACTCGAGGAGTCGAAGCCGAGCTCGCTGCGGATGGCCGGCAGCGCCACGTTCACGATCGTCGCGTCGAGAACGATCATCAGCATGCTGCCGCAGAGCACATAGAGGGCAAGCCAGCGCCCGCGGTCGGTCGTCCGGTCGCCGGGGTCGTGGTCAACGGTCATGTCGTCCCTCGTCTGTCGTGTCGAGTCCCTGTCATTCCTTCGTCGAACGGACCGTAGCCAAATCGACTCCTCCTTTGCAAGTACCTACTCCTAATTAGTGACTCCGTAGTATCGTCCTGTCATGGCAACCAACCGGACGTACGACGACTCCTGCGGCGTCGCGCACGCGCTCGAGCTGGTCGGTGAGCGCTGGGCGCTGCTCGTGGTGCGCGAGCTCATGCTCGGCGCGAAGCGGTTCGGCGACATCAAATCGGGCCTGCCGGGCATCAGCGCGAACGTGCTCTCGCACCGGCTTGACGAGCTGGAACGCGCCGGACTGGTCACCCGCCGCAAGCTCCCGAAGCCGGCCGCGGTGTGGGCGTACGACCTCACCGACTGGGCCCGCGAGCTCGAACCGGTCATGCAGCTCTTCGGCCGCTGGGCGGCGCGCGACCCGAATCACCGCACGGACCTGCATTTCGGCGTCGCCTCGTTCGTCCTGTCGCTTCGGACCAACTTCGACTCCTCGCTCGCCCAGGGGGTCAGGCTGACGATCCAGCTCATCGCCGACGACGAGCACTATGTCGCGACCGTCGCCCGCAAGAGACTGACCGTCGAACCGGGCGACGTCGCAGCGCCGGATGCCACCGTCACCGGCGACCCGCGCATGTTCGCCTCGGTCACCTACGGCGGCCGGCCGTACGCAGACGCCGTCGCGACCGGCGATCTGCTCGTCACCGGCGACCCCGCCGCGGCCGAGCGTTTCCTGTCGCTCTACACGCTGCCGCCCGTCGTCGGGTCGGAGCCGGCTGCCGCGACCCGTGCGCACTGACCGCGCTGCCGCCCGATCATGCACACCGGAGCGCGCCGGCTCAGCGGAAGAACCGGCGCCGCTTGGGATCGGTCAGGCGCGGTTCGCCGGTGACCATGCGGGTACGCAGCCAGCCGTGCTGTTGCTCCAGCCGGGACAGTGTCTCGGCCATCCAGGCGGCGCTCGGCGGGCGTTCGCCCGGGTCGGTGTGCATGCCCCACACGATCAAGTCGGACAGCTCCAGGGGCACGTCCGGGGCGAGGACGGGCCGCACGCCGCCGGCCAGGATACGCAGGCTGACCGCGGCGGGCGATTCGCCGTCGTAGGCGCGAAATGCCGGGCGTCCGCTGACGAGCTCGTACAACGTCGAACTCAGCCCGTAGACGTCGGTGGCGGGGCCGGGGTCGTCGCCGAGCAGCAACTCGGGAGCGGTATGCGCCGTCGTCTCGTGCGCAGAGACGAATGCGTGCCGGTCGGGCCCGACGGTGGCGCCGAAATCGGCCAGCACCGGCTCGTCGAACTCGGTCAGCAGGACGTTCTGCGGGCGCACGGCGCAATGCACCACGCCGGCCCGATGCGTCGTCTCGAGTGCACCGGCGATCTTGATCCCCACGGCCACCGCGCCGGCCACGGTGAGCCGCTGCTCGCGGACCGCGTCGGCTGCTGAACCCGGGCAGGCCTCGAGCACGAGTGCCGGACGGCCGTCGTCGAGCACGGTGCGCTGGTACAGCGTGACGATGTGCGGATGCGTGCCCAACAGAGCGAGGTAGCCGGCCTCCCGGTCGAGGGCCTCGTGCGCGACCGGCGGAGCGTCGATGTCGATGACCTTCAACGCCACGCTGCGCCCGGTGCCGAGTTCTCGTGCAGCGTAGAGCGACGTCGTGCCGATCCGGTCCATGAGCTGCATACCGGAAAAGCGCGGCGCTTCGTGTGCTTCGGACATCGGCACGTGAGTCGTCGCAGTCATCCCCATCTCCCCTCCCCCGGCCGACACTTTACTTCACTCCCGCTTTACGGGCGAGAGCTGACGAGCAACCTGTCAGGGGACGACCGTCACCGGCCATTTCGCGTCGCGCACCAGGCGCCCGGCCAACGATCCGACCAGCCGGTGCCCGGCCTGCATCGACGCACCGACCACGAGCGCGTCGACCCGCAATTTCTCGGCGACCCGCACCAGCTCGAGGTACGGATTGCCGCGGCGGCGCACGAAAGTCACCGGAACCGCGAGGCGCTCGGCCGCTTCGGCGATCTGCGCCTCGATCTCGGCGCCGGTCTGGTCCTGCGCTTGCATGAGGGCGCCGGCCGTCGCCGCCATACCGGCCGCCATCCCCCCGGTCGGGGCGACGAACACGACGATCAGGTGCGAACCCTGCCGCCGCGCGAGGCCCGCGGCGTACGCGCCGGCGCGCATCGAGGTCTCCGACCCGTCGACCCCGACCAGGATCCGGGTCGGCCCGTCGGTGCCCAGCTCGAAGCCTTGTCCCGCCGCGCTCACGCGTCCACGGTCTCATGATCTGTGGCGCTGCGACGCATTGCCTACACCTGTGGACAACGCTGTTGACAACCCCTCCCAGGGCACCGCCGGGCCCGGTCCGGACGAGTAACGGGGCCTCTCCAGGTATGAGCTGGAAAGGCCCCGGCGACCCGGATGCCACGCGGGACGACTGGTCGTCCCGCTGCTTTGCCGAATCATCGCCGCGCCGATGGCTGCGGGAGAATCCCCAGCAGTGCCAGTGGATTCTCCCAAACCGACATTACTGCCGATCCGCCCTCGTCGCTCGCGACCCCGCAGTTCTATCGGTCCGGGCGACCCTCGCGCAAGGGGAACGGCGCAACAATTTTCAAGTGAACTTCACGCGTCCGGTAGTTGTCCCCAAGTAGCCGTGATCATCCCCAAATGCGGGCCCGTTGTGCACGCGTCGTCCACAAGGTTTTCCACAGCTGTGGGCAGTGATATAGAGGGTCAGCGCGCTCCCGCGGCGCAGTCCCGCAGGACCCGCAGGGTGTTCTCGCGGGTGAGCGCGGCCAGGTCGGATTCCGACCACCGGCGCGCGATGAGCTCGGCGATGAGCGCCGGGTACCCGGTCACATCGGTGAGCCCCTCGGGCATCGGGTCGCAGCCGTCGAAGTCGCCGCCGAGACCGACATGGGCGAGGCCGGCCGCCTCGCGCACATGTTCGACGTGGTCGGCAACGTCGGCGATCGTGGCTACCGGGGCCGGATGGTCGACCGCGTAGCGGGCCGCGGCGGCGGTGTGGGCGTCCCAGTCGCGCCGGTCCTCGCCGCGCTCGGCCATGTCGGCGAGCACCGCGTCGTCCCACTGCTTGCACGCCGTCGACACGAAGCTTGGCACGAAGGTCACCATGCACACGCCGCCGTTGCCGGCCAGCGCCCGCAGCACGTCGTCCGGCACGTTACGCACGTGGTCGGTCAGCGCGCGAGCCGACGAATGACTGAAGATCACCGGCACCGACGTCGCCGCGAGCGCATCCCGCATCGTGGTCGGCGCGACGTGCGCGAGATCCACGAGCATGCCCAGCCCGTTCATCTCGCGCACGATCTCGCGCCCGAAGTCGGTCAGCCCGCCGTGCACCGGCTCGTCGGTGGCCGAGTCCGCCCACGGCGTGTTCTCGTTGTGTGTGAGGGTCATGTACCGCACGCCGAGCGAGTGCAGCACCCGGAGGACCGCCAGGGACGAGTCGATGCTGTGCCCGCCCTCGGCGCCCAACAACGACGCCACCCGATGCTCGACGTGCGCGCGCTCGACGTCGTCCGCGCTCAGGGCCAGCGCCAGGTGCTCCGGGTACTCGGCGACCATGCGCAACACGAAGTCGATCTGCTCGAGCGTGGCGGTGACCGCCCGGTCGCCGGCCAGGGTGCTCGGCACGAACACCGACCAGAACTGCCCGCCGACCCCGCCGTCACGCAGCCGCACCAGATCGGTGCGGGTGCGGTCCTGGCGGCGGTCGAGCGGGTAGGCCTGCGTGTCGTAACGGTTGAGGTCGCGCATCGCCCACGGCAGGTCGTTGTGACCGTCGATGATCGGGTGCGCGGCCAGCAGCTCGCGGGCGATCTCGAAACTCACAGACTCACACTTTCGGTCGGCTTCAGATGCTGCAGCTCCACGCCGTGCGGGCCGGCGATCGTCGCAAGCTGCCCCTCGACGATGTTGGCGTACACGTCGGTGATCAGGCTGTCGTGGATCTGGTGCACGCGCGGCGCGCGGACCGAGATCGCGAAGTCGACGACCTCCGACGCCTTCGACCACGGCGCGTTGGTGGGCAGCAGCAGGGTCTGCACCGGTTCGGCCGGAACGGTGAACGAGTCGCCCGGGTGGTAGAGCCCCTCGATCAGGTAACCGAGGTTCGCGATCACCGGGATCATCGGGTGGATCACCGCGTGCTGACCACCGTGCACCGTCACCGGGAAGCCGGCCGCCTCGAAACTGTCCCCCGGCGCCACCGTGACGATCTGCTCACCGAGATCGGCAAGCTGACCGGTCACCGAGGACGGCCCGAACAGCCGCAGCCGCGAGTCCTTGCCCAGGGCGGCCCGGACGCGGTCGACCGCGATGTGGTCGGGGTGCTCGTGCGTGATCAGTATCGCCGTCACGCCGTCCAGAGCCTGCTCGACCTCGCTGAACACTCCCGGGTCGATCGTCAGGTGCCGCTCGCCGTCGTCGACGCGCACGCACGCGTGCGTGAACTTGGTCAGCTGCATCAGACGTCCCGGTCGTCATCGACGATGTGCACGGCGGCCTCTTCGGCGCTCGCGGCGTAGCCGGCGCGGCCGACGTCCTCGGCCACCTCGTCCTTCTCGCGGCGCTCGTGCGCACCCTCGTCCGGGGCGACGAGCCGCCCGGCCCGGCGCTCGCCCTCGACGTCGTCGGTGTCGTCGTCCCAGACCTCGGGCTCCTCCTCGGCGAGGTGCTGGTCGAGCGACTCGCCCTCGCCGGCCTCCTGCGCCGTGTCGCCGCGCCAGCTGTGCGAGGGGCGCTCCGGTGGCGAGTAGCCGGCGTCCAACGGATCGTCGGTGTTGTCGCCGGTCAGGGTCTCGGACGGATCGAGCTGACTCTCGCCCTCGAATCCGCCCACGTACAGGTCGTCGCTTCCGCGGTCCTTCTCGCTCATGCGTCCAGCCTGCCCGGTTACCGTCGTCTGTGCACAGGGGAGGTTCGAACAATGACGAGTGTCCTGTGGTTGCGTAGGGACCTGCGGTTGCGTGACCACCCGGCCCTCCACGAGGCAGCCGGGGCCGGGCCGGTGGTCGCGCTGTTCGTCCTGGACCCCGCGCTGCTCGACCCGGCGGGCGCGCCGCGGGTCGCGTTCTTGTACCGCACGCTGCGCGGGCTCGACGCGGCGCTGCGCGAGCACGGCGGACGGCTGGTGGTGCGCCGCGGCGATCCCGTCCGGGTGGTGCCCGAGGTCGTCGCCGAGGCGGGTGCCGGCTCTGTCCACGTCAGCGCCGACTTCGGGCCGTACGGTTCGGCACGCGACGGGCAGGTTGAGCAGGCGCTCGGCGACGTCGATCTCGTGCGTACCGGCTCGCCCTACGCAGTGAGCCCGGGACGGGTGGTCAAGAGCGACGGCCTGCCGTTCAAGGTCTACTCGCCGTTCTACCGCGCCTGGAAGGAGCACGGCTGGCGTGCGCCGGCAGCGACCGTCACCGGACGGGTGGAGTGGGCGGGCCCGGTGGACGGCATCGAGATCCCGGCCGACCCGTCCCTGCCTGCAGGGCTCGAGCTGCCCGAGCCGGGCGAGGATGCCGCACTCGCGGCGTGGAGGTCGTACCGCACGTCGCGGCTCGCGTCCTACGACGAGGACCGCGACCGTCCCGACCTCGATCGCACCTCGCACATGTCCGTCTACCTCAAATGGGGGTGCGTGCACCCGCGCACGCTGCTGGCCGACCTCGGCCCGGGTGACGAGACCTACCGCAAGGAGCTCGCCTGGCGCGAGTTCTACGCGAGTGTGCTGCACCACTGGCCCGGCAGTGCGCGGGAGTACTACCAGCCGCAGCTGAAGGCGATGACCTACGCCCGTCCGGACACGAAGGCGTACGACGCCTGGCGCGACGGCCGCACCGGTTACCCGATCGTGGACGCCGGCATGCGCCAGTTGCTCGCCCAGGGCTGGATGCACAACCGGGTCCGGATGATCGTCGCGTCCTTCCTCGTCAAGGACCTGCACATCGAGTGGCAGCACGGCGCGCGGCACTTCATGCGGCACCTCGTCGACGGCGACCTGGCGTCCAACCAGCACGGCTGGCAGTGGACGGCCGGCACCGGCACCGACGCCGCGCCCTTCTACCGGGTGTTCAACCCGATCACGCAGGGGCACAAGTTCGACCCGGACGGCGACTACGTGCGCCGGTGGGTGCCCGAGCTGCGCTCGATCGAGGGGGGCGCGGTGCACGAACCGTGGGAGCACGACCCGGCGCCGGCGGGCTACCCCGAGCGCCTCGTCGACCACGCGGCCGAGCGCAAGGTCGCCCTGGAGCGGTACCAGGCGACCCGCGGCTGACTCAGCCCGCGGCCGTGCCGCGATAGCGCCAGAACGGGCGGACGAGCACGCCGGCGACGATCACGACGACCGCGCACGCGAGCCCCCCGAAGATCCACGAGAACGACGTGGTGGTCACGCTTGCCATGGCGCCGGCGCGCAGGTCGCCGAGGCGCGGCCCGCCCGCCACGACGGCGATGAACACGCCCTGCATGCGGCCGCGCATCTCGTCCGGGGCATAGGTCTGCAGGATCGTCTGCCGGTACACCGCGCTCACCAGGTCGGCCGCGCCGGCCACCGCGAGCAGGGTGACCACGAGCCAGAGTTGGTGCACCGCGCCGGCCGCTGCGACCGCGAGGCCCCAGCCGACGACCGCGTACACCAGCGCCCGTCCCTGCCGTCGTACCCGACCGATCCACCCGCTGGACACGCCGGCGACGAGCGAGCCGATCGCGATCGCCGCGTAGAGCGGTCCGACCGTGCCGTGGAAGCGGGCGTCGGCGACCGCGGGGAACAGCGCGCGCGGCATCGCGAGCACCATCGCGCAGATGTCGACCAGGAAGGACATCACGACCACCGGACGGGTGGCGATGAAGCGCAGGCCGTCGACGACCGAGCGCAGCCCGAGCGAGGTGCGCGCGTCCTTGTCCGGCGGCAGCGGCGGCAGTCGCAGGGCCGAGTAGAGCGCGGTGGTGAACAGCACCGCATCGATGCCGTAGGCGTAGGCGAACCCGTGGGTCAACCCGACGAGGACTCCGGCGATCAGCGGTCCGACGACCTGGCCGACCGTGCCGACCGTGAAGTTCAGCGTGTTCGCGGCGGGGACGAGGTCGGCGTCGACGATGCGCGGGATGATCGCGCCGCGGGCCGACGACGCGATGGCGAACGCCCCGGATTGCGCCGCAACCAGCGCGAGGATCAGCCACACGTTGCCCAGGCCGAGCAGGGTCTGGGCGAGCAGTCCGAGCGTCGTGACCCAGGTGAGGATCGAGGACCAGAAGTACAGCGTGCCGCGGTCTACGACGTCGGCGATCGCGCCGCCGTAGAGGCCGAAGACGATGATCGGGAGCAGCCCGGCCAGGCCGAAGAAGCCGACGTAGAGCGAGGAGTGGGTCAGCGCGTAGATCTGCACCGGCACCGCGACCTGGGTGAGCATCGAGCCGATGAACGCGGTGCCCTGACCGATCAGCAGCCGCTTGTACGGTGCGCTCGCCAGCGGACGGGTGTCGACGGCGTGATGGCGCAGCAGCGCGCCGAAGCTACGGCGGGGCGGCGCGGACGCCGGCCGCGGGACCTCGGGATCGAGTTCGGTCTCGAGGTCACTGTCGGACACCCGGCCAGCGTAGCTAGTTGCCGCCCGGCAAGCGGTTGCGTGTCGTGGGGCTCACCGGTCCCGGCTGACCGCGGCGACGATCTCGCCGGCCGCCTGCTCGGGGGTCATCCGGTCGGCGAGCACCGCCGCCTCCACGCGCTCGACGACGGTGCGCACCGCGTCGGTGTCGAGCCGGGCGAGCAGCCGGTCACGCACCATGGCACGCGTCCACTGCACGAGCTGGCGGCGCCGCTTGGCGTCGAACTCGTCGTGTTGCTGCAGCCAGGCACGATGCCGTTGCACGTGCTTCCAAACCCGGTCGAGGTTGTCGTTGGTGAGCGCGCTGCAGGCGATCACCGGCGCCTGCCATTCTTCCTCGCCGCCGCGCAGCAGCCGCAACGCGCCGGACAGCTCGCGCGCTGCCTTCTGCGCGTCCTGGGCGTGCTCGCCGTCGGCCTTGTTCACGCCGATCACGTCGGCGATCTCGAGGATGCCGCGCTTGATGCCCTGCAGCTGGTCGCCGGTGCGGGCCAGGGTGAGGAACACGAACGTGTCGACCATGTCGGCGACGACGTACTCGGACTGGCCGACGCCGACGGTCTCGACGAGGACGACGTCGTAGCCGGCGGCCTCCATCACGACCATCGTCTCGCGGGTCGCCTGCGCGACGCCGCCCAGCGTGCCGCGGCTCGGGGACGGGCGCACGAAGGCGTTGTGGTGCGCGGCGAGGCGCGTCATCCGGGTCTTGTCGCCGAGGATGCTGCCGCCGCTGCGCCCCGAGGACGGGTCGACAGCGAGGACCGCCACCTTGTGGCCGTCCGCGATCAGGTTGACGCCGAGCTGGTCGATGAAGGTGGACTTGCCGACGCCGGGGACGCCGGTGATACCGACGCGCTGCGCGTCGCCCGCGTGCGGCAGCAGCTCGACCAGCAACTGCTGCGCCTGCTCGCGGTGGTCGGCGCGCCGGGACTCGACCAGCGTGATCGCCCGGGCGATCGCGGCGCGTCTGCCCGCCCGCACCCCGTCCGCCAACTCCGCCGAGTGGTCACTTACGCGTCGAGTGGTCACGTATTCCTGACCACTCGCGCGATTAGTGACCACTCGCGGTTCATTGGGACGCGAGCTGGGCGGTGAGCTTGTCGATCAGCTCCAGGGCGGACTGCGCGATCACGGTGCCGGGCGGGTAGATCGCCGCGGCTCCGGCGGCGCGCAGCGCGTCGAAGTCCTGCGGCGGGATCACTCCACCGACCACGATCATGATGTCCTGGCGGCCGTGCTCGGCCAGCGCGTCGCGCAGTTCCGGGACGAGCGTGAGGTGGCCCGCAGCGAGAGAGTTGACGCCGACGATGTGGACGTCTGCCTCGACCGCCTGCCGGGCGACCTCTTCCGGCGTCTGGAACAGCGGGCCGACGTCGACGTCGAAGCCGAGGTCGGCGAACGCAGTCGCGAGCACCTTCTGGCCGCGGTCGTGGCCGTCCTGGCCCATCTTGGCGACGAGGATGCGCGGCCGGCGGCCCTGGTCCTTCTCGAACTCGGCCGTCGCCGCGCGCACCTGGTCGATGAGGTCCACGCTGCCGGCCTCCTCGCGGTAGACGCCGCTGATCGTGCGGATCGTCGCGGCATGCCGACCGTATACCGCCTCCAGCGCGTCCGAGATCTCACCGACCGTAGCCTTCGCCCGCGCCGCGTCGATCGCCAGCGCGAGCAGGTTGCCGTCGGAGCCGGCCGCGTTCGTCAGGGCCTGCAGCGCGGACGCGACCTCGTCGGCGTCGCGTTCCTCGCGCAGCCGGCGCAGCTTCTCGGCCTGCTCGGCGCGCACCCCGGCGTTGTCGACCCTGAGGACGTCGAGCGGGTCCTCCTCGCCGAGCCGGTACTTGTTCACGCCGATGACCGGCTGCCGGCCCGAATCGATACGCGCCTGCGTACGGGCGGCTGCCTCCTCGATGCGCAGCTTCGGCAGCCCCTGGTCGATGGCCGCGGCCATGCCGCCCGCCTGCTCGACCTCCTGGATGTGTGCCCAGGCCCGCCGGGCCAGGTCGTAGGTGAGCTTCTCGACGTAGTAGGACCCGCCCCACGGGTCGATCACCTGCGTGGTCCCCGACTCTTGCTGCAACAGCAACTGCGTGTTGCGCGCGATGCGTGCGCTGAAGTCGGTCGGCAGCGCGAGCGCCTCGTCGAGCGCGTTCGTGTGCAGCGACTGGGTGTGCCCCTGCGTCGCCGCCATCGCCTCGACGCAGGTGCGGATCACGTTGTTGAACACGTCCTGCGCCGTCAACGACCAGCCGGACGTCTGTGAATGGGTCCGCAGCGAAAGGGATTTCGCGTTCGACGGGTCGAACTGCTTGACCAGCTTGGCCCACAGCAGCCGCGCGGCGCGCAGCTTCGCGACCTCCATGAAGAAGTTCGTGCCGATGGCCCAGAAGAACGACAACCGCGGCGCGAACCGGTCGACGTCGAGTCCCGCGGCGATGCCCGCGCGGATGTACTCGACCCCGTCGGCAAGGGTGTAGGCGAGTTCCAGATCGGCCGTCGCCCCGGCCTCCTGGATGTGGTAGCCGGAGATCGAGATCGAGTTGAACTTCGGCATGTGCTGCGAGGTGAACTCGAAGATGTCGCTGATGATCCGCATCGACGGCTGAGGCGGATAGATGTAGGTGTTGCGAACCATGAACTCTTTGAGAATGTCGTTCTGGATGGTCCCGGTGAGCTGCTCGGGTTTGACGCCCTGCTCCTCCGCGGCGACGACGTAGAGCGCGAGGACGGGCAGCACCGCGCCGTTCATCGTCATCGACACCGACATGCGATCGAGCGGGATGCCGTCGAACAACTGGCGCATGTCGTAGATCGAGTCGATCGCTACACCCGCCATGCCCACGTCGCCGACCACGCGCGGGTTGTCGCTGTCGTAACCGCGGTGGGTCGGCAGGTCGAACGCGATCGACAGGCCCTTCTGGCCCATGGCCAGATTGCGGCGATAGAAGGCGTTCGACTCGGCAGCGGTCGAGAAGCCCGCGTACTGCCGGATCGTCCACGGCTGGGTGGCGTACATCGTCGGGTACGGGCCGCGCAGGTACGGCGCGATGCCCGGGAAGGTCTGCAGGAAGTCGAGGCCCTCGAGGTCGGCTGCGGTGTAGAGCGGCGGGACGGTGATGCCTTCGGGGGTCTGCCAGTCGGGCAGCTCGCCGCGGTCGACGCGCGGCGCGCGATCCGACGTCAGCCGCGCCGCGGTGAAGTCCGGGATGGTCATGCCGTCGTCTCCTCGGTCGTGCGCAGCACCGCGAGCGCATCGCAGCCGGCGTAGAGCTGCCCGTCCGCGCCGTCGTGCCTTCCGGCGATCCAGACCTGCTTCGCACCCGCCGCGCGCAACGCGGCGATCGCGTGTTCGGCCTCGTCGGCGTAGACCGTGTCGGACGAGCAGACACACGCCACCGCGGCGCCACTGCTCGCGAACTCGTCCGCCGCACCGTCGAGCACGCGGAATCCGCCCGCGTTGAAGAGGTTCCGCGCGAAGGCCAGCCGCGCGCTGTGCTGCGACTGCGGCCCCAGCGTGGCGAGGAAGACGGCGGGACGGGTCTCGCGCGCCTCGACGCGATCGCGCAGCTCCTCGAACTCCGCGGCCCAGCGGACCGCTTCGAGCGGGCCGCCGGACGGCGCCTGCGGCGCTGCTAGCCGCTCGAGCGCCGGCTCGTCCGGCAGGGCGAACTCGGTGACGCCGGTGAGCGGTGCGCGCCGATGCGCGATGTCGTCGGCGCGCCGGCGCCGGGTCGACGCGACGAGGCCGCCGAGCAGGCCGCCGTCCAGCGCCGCGAGCGCGCCGCCGCTCTGCTCGATGTCGGTGAACCGCTGCCACGCCTGCTCGGCGAGCCGGGCGGTGAACGACTCGACGTACCAGGAGCCGCCCGCGGCATCGGCGACGCGGCCGAGGCTCGACTCGTCGTGCAGCACGGCGTGGGTGTTGCGCGCGATCCGCCGGGCGAAGTCGTCCGGCAGGCCGAGCGCGGTGTCGAACGGCAGCACGGTGATCGCGTCGGCGCCGCCGACCGCGGCGGCGAAGCAGCCGATCGTGGTGCGCAGCAGGTTCACCCACGGGTCGCGGCGGGTGAGCATCACCGCCGAGGTGACGGCGTGCTGATGTTGCTCCCGGTTGTCCGCGCCGCACAACTCGGCGACCCGTTGCCACACCTGGCGTGCTGCCCGCAGCTTGGCGATCGAGCCGAACTGGTCGGCCGTCACGGCGATGCGGAACTCGATGCGATCGAACGCCTCGTCCACCGCAAGGCCGGCGTCGGTGAGTTCGCGCAGGTAGGCCACACCTGTTGCGGTCGCCGCCGCGATCTCGGTGGCGTCGCCGGCGCCGGCATCGTGGTAGACGGTGCCGTCGACCGTGGCGATCCGCAGCCGTCGGTACCCGCCGGCGAGCGCGACGAGCTCGGCAAGGCGGAAGCAGTCCGCGCCGGTTCGGGCGCGCCACCCGATCGGGTCGGCGCCCAGGCTGCCCTGCAGGCTGCCGGGTTCGACGTCACCGGCGAGGTCGAGCAACGCGCGAGCCGCGGCAGCGCTCCGGTCGCCGGCATCGAGCACGACGGGGGCGAGGCCGAGGTACACCCCGCGCAGCGCGCTCGGCAGGTCGTCGACCGCGAGCCCGCCGGTGCCGATCGTCAGCCACAGCGAGGTCGCGCCGGTTTCGAGGTCGTTCAGGATCGCCGCGTTGGCGGCCGCGGCGTCCGGGTCGCGGTGCCGGGTCCGCACGTCCCAGGCGCCGTCGCGGGCCACCCGGTCCAGTGCCGGATCGGGGCCGGCCGGGTAGAGCGGACGGATCGCGATGTCGTCGTAGGTGTTGGCGGTGAGCGCCTCGACCGGATCTGCGGTATCAGGCCGGCCGGACCGGCGCAGCACGCCGGCGACCAACGCCCGCCAGTCGTCCTCGCTCGCGGCGGGGAAGTCGGAGGCGAAGTCGACGAGCTCCAGCGGATCGGTCGGCGCTGCCATTCTGTGGATGGTAGGGCGGTTCACCGGCCGCAGGCCTGCTCAGGTGTCCGATCCAACACCGCACGGCGATCACGCAGCGCGCACCGCACTGATTCACAGGGTGACGGCGGAACCTCGTCGCCATGGCCGCCCGTTGTCCCGGTATGGAGCCGCCGCCCGGACCGACCGCGCGACGGCGGCTGTCCCTACGTGGCGCGTGCCTCGCGGTGGCGCTGCTGTGCACATTGGCGGCGACCACGGGCGCGATCGCCCGGTCGGGCGATTCGGGCGGCCACCATCACCATGCGGTGGCAGCCGCGACCGCAGGCATCGACACCGTCGTCGCGCACGGCAAACGTGGCGTCCCGGACCTCGCGCCGGCCGAGCGGCCCGTTCCGGACGCGGCCGCGGCGCCGGCGCGCTCCGCGGCGCGGTCGACGGCTGTTCCCACCGGCGCCCAGGCTGCGCCGGTTCGGACGAGGGGACCCCCGGTGACGGCCTGAGCGCCGTCCCCGTCCGTCCACCCGAGAGGCCTGCCGTGAGAGCAGCAACAACCACCCTCGGACCGCGGCAGCTCGCCGCGTTCCGCGCCCAACTGGAACAACAGCGCAGCTTCCGTCTCGAGCAGCTCGCCGAGCTGCGCGCGATCGATCCCGACAGCGCCAGCGAGGTCACCGAGGTGCTCGCCGCCGGTGCCCGCGTCGCGTTGAACGACGTGCTCGCCGCGCTCTACCGCATGGACACCGGCCGCTACGGCCGCTGCACCGACTGCGTCGAGCCACTGCCGCTGGAGCGGCTCGAGGTGCTGCCACAGGTCGGTCAGTGCCTCGTGTGCAGCCGCCGCGCAGCGGCCCTCAGCGGCGGCTGACGCCCGGACGGGGCGGTCACAAGAGCGAGTCACTACCGTCTAGACCGTGACCGTTCCGACCGTCCCGTCCGAACCGCCCGAGCCGCAGCCGGTCAGCACCAAGCGGGTGCTGACCGAAGCCGAGGAGGAGGCCCGCCGCGCCGCGGGCGTCCTCAAGCGCCTGACCGGGGTCGAGCGGCACGACGTCGCCGTCGTGCTCGGCTCCGGCTGGGTGCCGGCGATCGACTCCCTCGGCGCGGCCGACGCGGAGCTCGACACCACCGACCTGCCCGGCTTCCTGCCCCCCGCGGTGCAGGGGCACGCCGGACGGATCCGCTCGCTGCGCAGCGGCGGCAGGCAGGTGCTCGCCTTCCTCGGCCGGACCCATCTGTACGAGGGCCGCGGCGTCGACCCCGTCGTGCACGGGGTGCGCGTCGCGGCCGCCGCGGGCTGCACGACCGTCATCCTGACCAACGCCTGCGGCGGGCTGCGCGAGGGTATGTCCCCCGGCGACCCGGTGCTGTTGTCCGACCACATCAACCTGACCGGCCGCACCCCACTGGTCGGCGCACAGTTCGTCGACATGAGCGACGTCTACTCGCCCCGGCTACGGGCGATGGTGCGCGAGATCGACGCGTCGATCACCGAGGGTGTGTACGCGCAGTTCACCGGCCCGCAGTACGAGACGCCGGCAGAGGTACGCATGGCCGGGATCCTCGGCGCGGATCTCGTCGGCATGTCCACCGCCCTCGAGGCGATCGCCGCACGGGCCGCGGGCGCAGAGGTGCTCGGCCTCTCCCTCGTCACCAACCTCGCCGCCGGGCTGGGCGACAAGCTCGACCACGAGGAGGTACTCGCGGCCGGCAAGGCGGCGGCCACCCGGATGGGCGAGCTGCTCGGCCGGCTGATCCCGCAGCTGTGACCGTCCTGCTCACCGGCGCGGCCGGGACGATCGGCACGGCCCTGCGCGACCGGTTGCCGGGTCTCGGCTGGGCCCTGCTGTGCACCGACCTGTCCGATCAGGACGGCATCGTCGCCGCCGACATCACCTCTGCCGACGCCCTGGACGAGGTGGTTCCCGGGGTGGAGGCGATCGTGCACCTGGCGGGCCAGCCGGTCGAGGCGCCCTGGCCGGTGATCCGCGAGCGCAACCTCGACGGCACCTTCCAGGTCTTCGAAGCGGCCCGCCGGCACGGCGTCGCCCGGGTCGTCTATGCCTCGTCCAACCACGCCGTCGGGTTCACTCCCGTCGCGACGGGCGGCGAGCTGCCGGCCGATCTCGCGCCGCGCCCGGATACCCTCTACGGCGTCAGCAAGGTCTTCGGCGAGGCACTCGCGCGCTACTACGCCGACCGGTACGCGCTGCGGGTCGCGTGCCTGCGCATCGGCACCTTCGCCCCGTCCCCGCCGGACGTTCGCGCGCTGTCGACCTGGCTGTCGCCGGACGATTGCGCGCGGATGGTCGACGCGTGCCTGCGCAGCGAC
>DATBTJ010000041.1:0-7320 GCA_036559305.1 Jatrophihabitans sp. | reverse complement strand
TGTAGCCCCGACCGGATTCGAACCGGCGCTACCGCCTTGAGAGGGCGGCGTCCTAGGCCACTAGACGACGGGGCCCTAGAAACTTCCATGATGCAGGCAAACCCTGCGCTGGGGTACCAGGACTCGAACCTAGACTAACTGAACCAGAATCAGTTGGGCTGCCAATTACCCCATACCCCATTGGCTGTACGACGAGCGCGCCCGTCCGAGCCATTGGAAGACTTTACCGGACCGCTTGATCTGGTTCCAAACCGCCTCGCCGGTGGGACGGTGCGCTGGACGCGGCACGCTGCTCGTACGCCGCCCGGGCCGGCGAGTTCGCGGCGTCGGCCATCAGCCGGTCGGACCCGCTGGCACGCAGCAGCCACTCGCCGAACGCGCGCGGCAGCGGGCGGGTCAGCTTGTCGAGCATCCCGAGGTGCCGCGGCACCCAGACCTCGAAGCGCTTGCGCTCGACCGCGCGGACGATCGCCCCGGCGACGTCGGCGGGCTCGACGTGAGAGCTGAGTCGGGTCTGCGCGAGGCCGGCCGACAGTTCCGTGCGCACGATGGTCGGCAACACCACGCTGATGTCCACCCCGGTGCCGCGCAGTTCGGCACGCACCGCCTCGCACAGCCCGACGACCGCGAACTTGCTGGCACTGTAGGTGGCGCCGCCCGCCACGCCGACCTTGCCGACCACCGACGCCAGATTGACGACGTGGCCGCTCCCACGCGGCACCATCCGGCGCACCGCCTCGCGCGTGCCGTGGATGACCGCGGCGGTGTTGATGTCGAGGATGCGGCGCGTGGTGTCGTCGTCCTCGTGCGCCAGCAGCGCCACCGGCATGATGCCGGCGTTGTTGACCAGGACGTCGATCGCGGCGACCTCACGCTCGACGGTGTCGAGGAACGCGGTGAACCCGGCGTGGTCGGTGACGTCGAGGGCCAGGCCCAGCGCGCCGGGCGAGACCTCGGCGGCGGCCCGACGGGCGGCGTCGGCGTCGAGATCGCCGATCACCACCCGGGCCCCGGCCGCGGCGAACGCGTGCGCGGTGGCCAGCCCGATGCCGCGTGCCGCACCGGTGATGACGACGACCTGGCCGTGCTCGGTTGCCTGCATTGGCTGTCCTCACAGGAAGCGGCTGATGATTTCCTTCATGATCTCGTTCGTCCCGCCGTAGATCTTCTGGATCCGCGCGTCGGTGTACAGCCTCGAGATCGGGTACTCGGCCATGTAGCCGTACCCGCCGAAGAACTGCAGGCACTCATCGGCCACGTCGCACTGCATCTGCGTGGTCCACCACTTCGCCATCGAGGCGGTCGGCACGTCCAGCTGCCCGGCCAGGTGCTTGACCACGCAGTCGTCGATGAAGACCCGCGCGATCTTGGCGGTCGTCGCGACCTCGGCGAGCTTGAACTTGGTGTTCTGGAACTGGAACACGGGACGGCCGAACGCCGTCCGGTCCTTGGTGTATCTCAATGTCAGGTCGAGAGTGAGCTCGATCGCGGCGACGGCGCCGACTGCCAGCACCAGCCGCTCCTGCGCGAGCTGCTGCATGAGCTGGACGAAGCCCTGCCCCTCGGTCTCGCCGAGCAGGTTCGCCACCGGGACGCGGACGCCGTCGAAGAACAGTTCGGCGGTGTCCTGGCCGTGCTGGCCGATCTTCTTCAGCACCCGCCCGCGGGAGAACCCGTCCGCCTCGTCGGTCTCGACGACGAGCAGCGAGATGCCGGCCGCCTGGTTGTCGGGGTCGGTCTTGGCGACCACGATGACCAGATCGGCGAGCAAACCGTTGGAGATGAAGGTCTTCGAGCCGTCCAGCACGTACTCGTCGCCGTCGCGGATCGCCCTGGTCTTGACGCTCTGCAGGTCCGAGCCGGTGCCGGGCTCGGTCATGGCGATCGCGCCGACGAACTCGCCGGAGGCGAGCTTGGGCAGCCAGCGCTGCTTCTGCGCCTCGGTGCCGTAGCCGAGGATGTAGTGCGCGACGATCGTGCTGTGCACGGCCGTGCCGAGGCTGCCGACCATCGCCCGGATCTGCTCCTCGGCAAGTACCGCCTCGTGCGCGAAGCTGCCGCCGCCCCCGCCGTACTGCTCGGGGATGGACGGGCACAGCAGGCCCAGCTCGCCGGCCTTGCGCCAGATGTCGCGGTCGACGTGCTGTTGGTCGTTCCAGCGCTCCTCGTGCGGCGCGCACTCCTTCTCCAGGAACGTACGGGCCAGATCGCGAAACGCCTCGACGTCGTCGTCGGACCAGGCAGGACGGGTGACGGGCATGCGGAACCTCTCGTCGGCAGCGTTGCTACCCGACGGTAACCGCAAACTGGAACGAGTTACACCCCCGCCGCGCGGGAGAGCAGCTGTTCGTGCACCGAGCGGTGGCGGTCGAGGAACGGGACGAGAACGCCGAGGAGCTGGTCGGGCGAGTCGAGCTGCGGGCAGTGCCCGCAGCCGGGCAGCACGACCATGTCCTCGCGCTCGACCACGCGGCGCGGCGGAACGAGCCGGTCGTGGCGGCCCCACACCTGCAGCACCGGCACCCGCAGCCGCGGCAGCAGCCGGCCGAGCTGGATGGTGCGGAGCTCGGACAGCAGGGCACGCGCGATCTCCGACAGCCCGAACAGCCGGGCGCGGTCGCCGTAGGTGGCGCTGTAGGCCTGCAACACGGCGGGGTCCAGCGCACCTGAGCGCGGGCAGGCCGCATGGGCGTAGATCCAGCCGAAGCTGCGCTGCAGGTGTCCGACCGGGATCGGCCGCAGCGCCGTGCGCATCGCTATCGACGCCGGCCGCGAGGCGGCGGCCCGCCAGGCCATCGGCACGCCGGTGACGCCGGGCATGCCGATCAGTACGGCGCCGGCGATGCGCTCGGGGTGACCTGCGGCCAGGACGGCCGACACCGCGGCGCCCATCGAGTTGCCGACCAGGCTGACCGGGTCGTGGACGCCGAGCCCGTCGAGGACCTCGAGCACGACGGCCGCGTAGCCGTTGAGCAGCGGAGCCCGGAACGCGCGGGTGGTGGCGCCGTGACCGGGGAGGTCGATCGCGACCACCCGGTGCTCGACGGCGAGCGCCGGAACGATCCGGCGCCAGGTCGACAGGTTGTCGGAGAAGCCGTGCAGCAGCACGACGGTGTGCGGTCCGTCGCCGGTGACGACCACATTGACGTCGTCGGGCAAGCGGGTCGTCGCCGCAACGTCGCGGCGCCCACGGTTCATGGGACGCCTATACCCGCGATCGGGCCCTTCTGAAACTTTGCGCCCGTTTTCGGGGCCTCAGCCGGGCTGCGCGGCGGCCAGCCGGCCGAGCGAGCGCTCGCGGCCGAGGATCTCCATCGACTCGAACAGCGGCGGCGACACCGTCGAGCCGGTGATCGCGACCCGCAGCGGACCGAAGGCGTGGCGCGGCTTGAGCCCCAACCCGTCCACCAATGCGCCGCGCAGCGCCGCCTCGATCGCCTCGTGCGTCCAGTCCGGGAGCGCCTCGAGGGCCGGCCGGGCGGCCGCGAGCACCTGCTGGCCCGCCTCGCCGAGCTGCTTGGCGGCCGCGGCCTCGTCGACGACGAAGTCCTCCTCGGACACGAGCAGGAAGCGCAGCAGGTCGCGCGCCTCGAGCAGCGTGGCGCATCGCTCCTGCACCAGCGGTGCGGCCGCGGCGAGGACGGCCGGGTCGGCGCTGTGGCCGGATGCGACGACGAAGTTCTCCAGCCGGGCCAGGAAGTCGGTGGCCTCGAGCTCGCGGAGGTAGACCCCGTTGAGCCAGTTGAGCTTGTCCAGGTCGAACACCGGGCCGACCGTGTTGACCCGCGACCACTCGAAGGACGCGCTGAACTGCTCGAAACCGAACACCTCGGACTCACCCGGCTGGCCGTAGCCGAGCAGCGCCAGGAAGTTGATCAGCGCCTCGGGCAGGTAACCCTGCTCGACGAACCAGGTGAGCCGCGCGGCCGGGTTCTTGCGCTTGGAGATCTTGGACTTGTCGGTGTTGCGCAGCAGCGGCATGTGCGCGAACTCGGGCGTGTCGAAGTCGAGCCACCGGTAGAGGAGCAGGTGCTTCGGGGTGGACGAGATCCACTCCTCACCGCGCACCACGTGCGTGATGCCCATCAGGTGGTCGTCGACGACGACCGCCAGATGGTAGGTCGGGAAGCCGTCGGCCTTCAGGATCACCTGGTCGTCCGGACGCGGCGCGGACACCTCGCCGCGGATCACGTCGGTGAACGTCAGTGGCGCGTCGTCCGGGATCAGCATGCGTACGACAGGGGTGTCGGTCGCGCCGCCGAGAGCCTTCCGCTCGTCCTCGGTCTTGCCGAGGCACAGCCGGTCGTAGCCGGTGGGCAGCTTCTTCTTGCGCTGCTCGTCGCGCATCTCCGCGAGCCGTTCGTGGCTGCACCAGCACCGGTAGGCCCGCCCGTCCGCGAGCAGCTGATCGACGAAGGGCTGGTACGTGTCCAGCCGCTCGGACTGCCGGTATGGGGCGTACGGGCCGCCGATGTCGGGGCCTTCGTCCCAGTTCAGGCCGAGCCAGTGCAGGGTCTCGAAGACCTGCGCCTCGCTGTCGGCCTGGAAGCGCGCGCGGTCGGTGTCCTCGATGCGCAGCACGAACTGCCCGCCGAGGCGACGCGCGAACGCGAGGTTGAACAGCGACATGTACGCGGTGCCGACATGCGGGTCGCCGGTGGGCGACGGCGCGATGCGCAAACGCGGCGGGTTCACGAGGCCCGGACCGGGTTGCTGAGCGTGCCGATGCCCTCGATCTCGACGCTGACCGTGTCGCCGTCCTTGATCGGTCCGACGCCGGCCGGCGTGCCGGTGAGGATCACGTCACCGGGCAGCAGGGTCATCACCCCCGACATGAACGCGATCTGCGTCGCGACGTCGTGGACCATCTGGCTGGTGCGGCCGTCCTGCACGATCTCGCCGTTGACGCGGGTGACCAGGCGTAGATCGGACGGGTCGAGCACCGTCTCGAACCAGGGGCCGAGCGGGCAGAACGAGTCGTAGCCCTTGGCCCGGGTGAACTGGACGTCCGAACGCTGCTGGTCGCGGGCCGTGACGTCGTTGGCGCAGGCGTAGCCCAGGACGTACTTCAGGGCGTCGTCGCGCCTGACGTTGCGTGCCGGTCGGCCGATGACCACGGCGAGCTCACCCTCGTAGTGCACCTCGTTCGACGACGCCGGCAGCCGGATCGTGTCCGCGTCGCCGATCACACTCGTCGACGGCTTGAGGAAGATCATCGGCGTCTCGGGAGCCTCGCCGCCCATCTCCTTCGCGTGGTCGGCGTAGTTCTTGCCGATCGCGATGACCTTGCTCGGCAGGATCGGCGACAGCAGCCGGACGTCGGCCAGGGCCCACCGTTCGCCGGTGAACGTGATCTGCTCGAACGGGTGACCGTCGATGGCGGCGACCGTCAGCGCGTCGGGCGCGCCGTCGGCCGGGCCTTCGACCGTCCCCCACGAGACACCGGCGGGGACGGAGGCGGATCCAGGATGGACGAAGCGGGCGATGCGCACGGTCGTCAGGCTACCGATTGGCCCGTCGGGGATAATCGTCGCCGTGAGTTCGCAGCTGTCCCGCGTCCCAGTCTCCGGACGCCGTCGCCTGGCCGCCACCCTGCTGCCGTTCGCCGTGCTGTTCCTGGCGATCGGCGCGGTGGCGGCGGTAGGCACCGGCACTTCTGCCGCCCCGGTGTTCAGCGCCATCGCGCTGGTGGTGGGTGTGCTCCTCGGGCTGATGGCCTGGGGCGTGCGGCGCAGCATCCGCATCGACACCGCCGAGCGCGAGCTCGCCGCTGCCGTCGAGAGCACCCTGGCCGCGCACGGCTACCAGTCGATGTGCGGGTGCGGCGTCGAGCACGACCCGGACGAGCTGCACATCGTCGACGCCGAGCCCTGCGCCCACGACGGGGCCGGCGCAGTCTGCGCGCACGACTGCCAGACCTGCGTGCTGGCGGGCCTGCGCACCCAGCCGTCCTGACTCACCTCGGCGCGAACCCTGCCCCGCACAAGTGGGTGATGATCGCGCCGCAGCGCACATCGGCGGGGCAAGTGCAGCCGCCGGTGCCACCTGCTGCTCGCGACGTATTCGGGGCCGTTACCCCGAGCCGCCGGCACAGTCGACGTCTGACGCGGGTGCAAATCGCGGCCTGGTGAGCTGCGTGCCGGGCGGCCTGTCGCCTCGCACGTTCTGCCGCCGCGCGCGCTGATGACCGGGTTCTCCTTCGGTCTGGTCGATTTCGATGACCCGATCCGAGCCGAGCCGAGGAAGACATGATCCGCTCGCCGGACCACGCCACCGCGCGGACCGTCAGTCCGCCTCGCCGAGCAACCCGTACCGGACCGCGTCGTGCAGCGCGAGCCACGACGCCTCGATGACGTTGGCGTGGACGCCGACGGTGGTCCACTCACGCTCGTGGTCGGAGGTCTCGATCAGCACGCGGGTGACGGCGTCGGTGCCGTGGCCCGGCATGATGCGCACCTTGTAGTCGACCAGTTCCAGCGAGGCCAGCCGCGGGTGGGCCTTGGTCAGTGCCTTGCGCAGCGCCCGGTCGAGGGCGTTCACCGGACCGTTGCCCTCCTCGGTCGAGATCACCCGCTCTCCCCCGGCGATCACCTTGACCGTCGCCTCGCTGACCATCGCACCGTCCTCGCGGCGGTCGACGATCACCCGGTAGGACTCGACGACGAAGCTGTCCTGGGTCTGCTCGAGCTCGTCCCGCAGCAGCAACTCGAACGACGCGTCGGCTGCCTCGTACGACCACCCGGTGGCCTCGCGTTGCTTGACCCGTTCGACGACCTTCGACACCACGTCCGGACGTGAGCTCACGTCGACGCCGAGCTCGCCGGCCTTCAACTCCACCGACGCGCGCCCGGCCATCTCGGTGACCAGGATCCGCTGCGCGTTGCCCACCACGGCCGGATCGAGGTGGTTGTACATCTCCGGCGCCACCTTGATGGCCGACGCGTGCAGGCCGGCCTTGTGCGCGAACGCCGCCGCGCCGACATAGGGCGCATGCGTGTCCGGCGCCAGGTTGGCGAGCTCGGCGATCGCGTGCGAGACCCGCTGCATCTCCGCGAGGCAACCCTCGGGCAGCACGTCCAGCCCCATCTTCGTCACCAACCCACCGATGACGCTGAAGAGGTTCGCGTTGCCGGCCCGCTCGCCGTAGCCGTTGGCCGTGCCCTGGACGTGTGTCGCGCGGGCATCCACGGCGGCCAGGGTGTTGGCCACCGCGCAACCCGTGTCGTCCTGGGTGTGGATGCCGAGCCGGATGCCGGCGCGACGGTGCACGTCCGAGACCACGTCGTGCACGCTCATCGGCAGCATGCCGCCGTTGGTGTC
>DATBTJ010000040.1:0-12591 GCA_036559305.1 Jatrophihabitans sp. | reverse complement strand
GTGGAGGTGGCGGGAATCGAACCCGCGTCCTCCGTCGCTTCAACAGGACTTCTCCGGGCGCAGTGTGCGTTGTCTCCACTCGGCCCCACCGGTCAAGCACACAAGCCGGTGTGACGGGCCCAGTCGCTGTGAGTTGTCCCGTCCGGCGCCGCGACCGCGACGAACGGTGAGTCACCTAGCTGATGCCAGCTACCGGGCCGGTGACACTCCCGGGCTGACAGATCTGCTTCGCTACTTAGGCAGCGAGAGCGAGATCGGCGCGACTGTAGTTGTCGGCGCTTATTTTTTTTGCATCGCTTTTTTAACGAGGTCAGCAATGCGGTCCTCGGCCCGCTTCTCCTGCCTCGACGTCCGGAGTCGAGACCATTCACCCCCTGGTTCGGTCAACGGGGCCAGCCTACCCGTCGCCGCACCGCTGTGCCTGACGCCAGCGCAACGTTGTCGGTGGCGCGGGTCAGACTGGAGGCCGAAGAGAGGAAACCGAGATGCGCAAATGGCTGCCGCTGTTCACGGTCTGCCTGGGCACGTTCATGCTGCTCATCGACGTCACGATCGTGAACGTCGCGTTGCCGGACATGGCAGCTGACCTGAAGACCGGTTTCGGGTCGTTGCAGTGGGTCGTGGACGCCTACGCGCTAGCCCTGGCAGCGCTCGTGCTGGGCACCGGATCGATCGCCGACCGGGTCGGGCACCGCTTCGCCTACGTCGGCGGGCTCGCGCTGTTCGCGGCGGCGTCGTTCGTCTGCGGCATCGCCCCGAACTCGGGCGCGCTGATCGCCGCCCGCACGGTGCAGGGCGTCGGCGCGGCCGCCATGTTCGCAACGACCTTCGCTTTGCTCAACAGCAACTACCAGGGCCGCGACCGCGGCACCGCCTACGGCATGTGGGGTGCGGTCAGCGGCGCGTCGGCGGCCATCGGGCCGATCGTCGGCGGTGTGCTCACCGAGGGCATCTCGTGGCGGTGGATCTTCTTCGTCAACCTGCCGGTGAGCGTGATCGCGATCCTGCTGTGCCTCACCGCGCTGCAGGACACCCACGAGCCGGTGCGCTCGCGGATCGACCTGCCCGGCATGGCGAGCTTCACCGCCGCCGCCGCGACGCTGACCTACGGGCTGATCAAGGCCAACGAGGACGGCTGGGCCGTCCCGGCATCGTGGGGCTGCCTGCTCGCCTCGGCGGTGCTGTTCACGGCCTTCGTGCTGATCGAGCGAGCGCGCTCGGCACCGATGCTCGACCTCGCGCTGCTGCGCAACCGGCGCTTCGTCGGGGTGCTGATCGCCGGTCTGGTGCTGACCCTGTCGGCGTTCAGTGCGTTCACCTACACCTCGATCTGGCTGCAGTCGGTGCTCGGGCTCTCGCCCATCCAGGCGGGCCTGACCGGCCTGCCGCTGTCGGCGTCGGCGTTCGTGGTGTCCGCCGCGATCGGTCGGTTCCTGCACGACTCGCGCCCCGGACCGATCATCGGCGGCGGCATGCTGCTCATCGGCGCCGGCGGCGTGGTCGGTGCCGCGTTGGTGCACGGCAGCGCCTCGTGGCCGGCGCTGGTGCCGGGCTTCGTGCTCATGGGCATCGGGGTGGGCCTCGCGACCCCGACGTTGAGCTCGTCGGCGATGGCCGCCGTTCCCCCGCAGCGCGGCGGCATGGCCGCCGGCGCGGTCAACACCGCGCGCCAACTGGGCTTCGCCCTCGGTATCGCCGCCCTCGGCTCGGTGTTCGCGACCCGCGCGACAACCGTGCTGGGCGATCATCAGGTGCCGCAGGCCGGGCGTGCGGCCAAGGCGCTGGCCGGCGGGCAGGCGAAGTACCTGCTCCACGCCGTGCCCGCCCGCTTCCACGACGCCCTCGACTCCGCGCTGCACGCGGCCGCGGTGTCGGGCATGCAGTGGGCGTTCGCGGTGTCGGGCGTGGCGGGGCTGCTGTTCGGGGTGGTGTGCTGGCGGTTGATCCGCGAGCCGGCGCTCAGCCCGTCAGCGTCACCGGAACCCGACGCACCAAGGTTGCAAGAGCCCGTGCCTGCTCCTCGCTGAGCCGCAACACCGCGACCGCGTCGGCGACGCTCATCTCGAGCCCGCCGCCGTCCGGGACGTGGTGTCGCGGCGCGGGCGCAGTCGGGTAGGTCTCGACCGCCGCGCGGGCGGCCGCCTCGCGGATCGCCTCGTCGCGGGCAAGGCGGCGGTCGAGCAGGTCGGCGATCTCGCTCGCGGTGCGCGGGTCGTCGGCACCCCACTCGGCAAGCATCGCGAGCACGTCGGCCGGAATGTCCAGCATCGCCGACAGCTGCGTGATCAGCAGGTCGATCTCGGGCAGGGGACGGGTCTCCTCGACCGTCTGCAGCCGGTAACCCTCCCCCATCTCCTCACGCGACTCGACCACGAAGGTGGTCTGCGAAACACCGATCATCGCCTCGACCGCGCCGTCGACGTCCGCACGCCGCAGCGCGACCCAGACCGACGCCGGCAGAGAGCGCTCATCGACGGTGGTGGCGGCGAACACGACCTCCGGTGGCAGGTCCGCGGTCCAGGCTCGGCCCTCGCGGGCGCGGACGAGCACACCCATCGCGGCGACCGAGATCGCGGCGACCTCGACCGTGGCGGCGTACTCGCGCAGCCGATCGGCGCGCGAGTGCTGTTTGGCCATCGTGCTCATGAGAGCCGAGTCTGCCCGTACTGCGCGGAAATCCCGGTATTTCGCGAGGTTCGGGTCAGTGCGGTGGGGACGGGTGTCGGCTCGCTCGCACGAGGGCGAGCATTGCCTGCTGCTGCTCGGGGGTGAGCCCGGAGCGGGCGAGCGCGGCCTGCACCACCGCGTCGGCACCGCCCGGACCGGCCGGCAGGCCGCTCGGCGAGACGGCCAGACCGGGCGGGATCGCCGTGATCAGGGCGGCCGCGACCTGCGCGATCGCCGAGGTCGCGCCCGGGTCGAGGTGCACGCCCTCGCGTGAGACCAGCGTGATCCGTCCGCCGAGTACCGACAGCGTGTCGAGCGGGAAGGTGAGCAGCGCCTGCTGCACCCCCGGCGCCCCGAGCACCGGCGCCCAGGCCGCGAGGTCACCGGCGAAGCGGTAGGCCGCATCGAGTGAGGGCACGCCGCTCGGCTGCGACTGCCCGATGCCGTCGCCGAGCGCGGCGAGCGCGCCCGAGCGGTGGTACAGGTGCAGCACCGGCAGGCCGGCGGCGGTGTCGGCGATCAGCGACAGCCGCATCGGTTCCCAGCGGCTGTCGGTGTGCTCGCTGCGCTGCCAGACCAGGGCGGGCAGCCCGCAGACCGACAGTTGCACCGGCGGGCCGCTGGTGAGGATCCCGGTGCGCTGGTCCGGCGCGGCGGCCGGCGGCAACCCCGGGTTCGGCGCGCCGATGGTGCCCGGGGGTGGCCGCAGCGGCTGCTGCCCCGCGGGCAACGGCCCGGTGACGACCTCACCGCCGAGTTGTGCCGCGGCCTCGTTGGCCCGCCGCCGACGCCACAGCGAGGTGAGCGCCATCGCGCCGAACACGACCACCACGATCACCACGACCGTGAGCGGGCTCAACGCCTGCGCCGCCTCGACCGCGGGCCGGCCGCTAGGCATCGGCGGGTCCGAGCAGGCGCAGGCCGTTGTCCCAGCAGACCGCGCGCAGCCAGTCGTCGCCCAGGTCGAAGCGTTCGAGCGCCGCGAGCTGCTCGGCGAAGGCGTACGGGATGTTCGGGAAGTCGGTGCCGAGCACCACTCGCTCGCGCGCGTCGGCCAGCCGCGGCAGCAGGTCCGGCGGCACCGGCGCGAGCCGATTCATGAACTCGGTGCCGACCATGGTGGTGTCGACGTGCACGTTCGGGAATCGCTCGACGAAGTCGAGGTGGGCGCCGAACTCCGGGGCGCCACAGTGCGCGATCACCGCGGTCAGCCGCGGATGCGCGGCGAGCACGTCCCCGAACGGGCCCGGTCCGGTGTGCTCGCCCGGCAGCGGTCCGCTGCCACAGTGCACCACGACCGGGACGCCGGACTCGGCGAGCATGCCCCACACCTCGTCCAGCTCGTCGTCGCGCGGGTCGAAGGCGCCGACCTGCACGTGCACCTTGAACACGCCGGTGCCGGCGTCGAGCGCGGCCCGGACGTACTTGCGTGCCGCCGGCTCGGGGTAGAACGTGCCGGTCGGGACGCACTCCGGCACGCCTGCGGCGAAGGCGCGCGCCCAGTCGTTGAGCGATTCGGCCATCCCGGGCTTGTGCGGGTAGACCAGCGCGGTGAACCGACGCACCCCCAGCGCGCGCAGGCGGGCCACCCGCTCGTCGTCGCCACCGCGGTAGTGGACGGCCCACTCGGTGCCGTAGTGGGTCGCGGCGTCGTCGAAGTAGCGCCACACGGCGTCCATCACCGGCTTGGGCATGAAGTGGGTGTGGATGTCGACCAGGCCGGGCAGCCCGAGCCGCTGCCACCAGCCCGGGACATCGGCGTCGATCACCCCATGCCCTTGTTGCGACGGCCGAGCGCGCGGGCGACCTCGCGGTCGGCGTCACGCCGGGCGAGATCCTGGCGCTTGTCGTAGGACTTCTTGCCGCGCGCGAGACCGATCTCGACCTTCGCCCGGCCCGCGGAGAAATACAGCGACAGCGGGACGATCGTCAGCCCGCTCTCCTTGGTCTTACCGATGAGACGGGCGATCTCCTCGCGGTGCAGCAGCAGCTTGCGGATCCGCCGGGGCTCGTGGTTGGTCCAGCTGCCCTGCGCGTACTCGGGGATGTGCACGTTGTGCAGGTACATCTCGCCGTCGTCGATGGTCGCGAACCCGTCGACCAGCGAGGCGCGGCCGAGGCGCAACGACTTGACCTCGGTGCCGGTCAGCACCAGCCCCGCCTCGTACACATCGATGATCGAGTAGTCGTGGCGCGCCTTGCGGTTCTGCGCGATCAGTTTGCGGCCCGTCTGGCGGTTCGAGGACTTCGGCTGGACGGGCATCCTCCCACCCTAGTTACCGGCGCCACCGCGCCACCTCGCCCCGCCAACATCGGCTGCCAGCGCCCGATCACCCACCGTCGCGGGGCAAAGGGGCGAAGCGGCGCAGAGTTACAGGCGTACGTACAGGCGCAGCGTCGCCAAGGCTGTGAGGGCGGACAGCACGACACCGACGATCAACCCGGCACCGCCGGCCAACAGGATGTCGTTGGCGCCGAGGTTGGGGATCACGCCTTTGGCCGTCTGCGACCCGAGCACGTGGTCGAGCAGCACGTACTTGCCGACCGCGATGAACCCGATCGCGATCATGCCGCCGACCGCGGCCGCGATGATCGCCTCCAGCATGAACGGCAGTTCGGTCATCCATCGCGAGGCGCCGACCAGGCGCATGATGCTGGTCTCGTTGCGGCGCTGGTTCGCGGCCACCTGGATGGTGTTCCCGATCAGCAGGACGGACGCCGCGAGCACCACCAATGCGATCACGATCGAGATCCACCGGGCGCTGTCGATCAGCGACAGCAACGCGTTGATCGTCGCGATCTGGTTGTTGACCTTGTCGACCCCGTTGACCTGGTCATAGGTCGCGGCAAACGCCCCGTAGTCCTTCTTGATGTTACTCAGCTTCACGCTGAACGAGGCGGGGAACGTCCCCAGCTTCAGGTACGGAGCGGAGTCCGGCAGCTGCTTGCGGCCGATCTCCAGCGCCTTCTGCTCACTGATGTAGGAGACCGAGGCGACCCGCGGGTCCTTCTTGAGCAGCGCCTCGATCGCGGCCGTCTGCTGCGTGGTGGTCTTCGCGTTCTTGGCGCACGTCGGCGCGGCAGCCGGCTTGTGCTCCTTCTGCAGCACCTCCCGCGCGGATTCCTGCTGGTCGTAGGCCAGCGACGTGCACAGGTACACCTGGACGTTGAGCTTGTCCTCGTAGGTGCTGCGGAAGCGGGTGATCTCGGTGTTCGCGAGGATCGCAGCGCCCACGAACCCCAGCGCGATCGCGGTGTTGAGGATCAGCGCGATCGTCATGGTGGCGTTCCGGCGGATGCCCGCCGCTACACCGGACAGGACGAAACTGGCCCGCATGACTTCCTAACTGTTCGACTACGTGCTGGGGGTGATCGGTGCGCTACGGCCGCAGTCAGCGGCCGACGCCGTAGACGCCGCGCGCCTGGTCGCGGACGACCTTGCCGAACTCGAGTTCGATGACGCGCCGGCGCATCGCGTCGACGATGTTGTTGTCGTGGGTGGCCATGACAACGGTGGTGCCCGTGCGGTTGATGCGCTCGAGCAGGCTCATGATGCCCTGGCTCGTGTCGGGGTCGAGGTTTCCGGTCGGTTCGTCGGCGAGCAGGACGAGCGGCCGGTTGACGAACGCCCGCGCGATCGCCACGCGCTGCTGCTCACCGCCCGACAGCTCGTGCGGCAGCCGCTTGGCCTTGCCGGTCAGGCCGACCAGGTCGAGCACCTCGGGAACGGTCCGCTTGATCACCTTCGGCGACTTGTTGATCACCTCGAGGGCGAAGGAGACGTTCTCGTACACGTTCTTCTTCGGCAGCAGCCGGAAGTCCTGGAACACGCACCCGATGCGGCGCCGCAGGTCGGGCACCTTGCGCTTGGGCAGCTTGGACAGGTTGCGCCCGTTCACCGTGACGACGCCCCCATCGGCGACCTCTTCACGTAGGAGCAGGCGCAGCACGGTGGTCTTGCCGGACCCGGACTGACCGATGAGGAAGACGAACTCCCCCTTCTCGATGTCCATCGTGACGGTGTCGAGGGCAGGGCGGGCACCGGCCGGGTAGACCTTGCTGACGTCTTGGAGCCGGATCACGTCGGTGAAGTTTACGGGACCTCCTGGCGTGGTCCGGGACCTGCGCCGCGGGTCCTCACAGGTCGCCCGATTTATTCGGTATCACCGGAGAGCGAACATTGGGCAAGCTGTCGGCTCCGATTGCTAGCGTCGCCGGTGTGACGCAGTCGAGCACCGCAACCGCCGCCGGGCCCTCCGGCAGCACCCGCAACGCCCCGATGATCGAGGCCCGCGGGCTCACCAAGCGCTTCGGGGACTTCACCGCCGTCGACGGCATCGACCTCACCGTCGAGCGCGGCGAGGCCTTCGGCTTCCTCGGCCCGAACGGCGCCGGGAAGAGCTCGACGATGCGGATGATCGGCTGTGTCGCTCCGGTCACAGCGGGCCGGCTGAGCGTGCTCGGCCTCGATCCGGCCACGCAGGGGCCGCAGATCCGCGCCCGGCTCGGGGTGGTCCCCCAGCAGGACACGCTGGACAACGAGCTCACCGTCCGCGACAACCTCTACATCTACGGCCGCTACTTCGGCCTGCCCCGGGCGGCGCTGCGCGCCAAGGTCGAGGAGCTGCTGGCCTTCGCGCAGCTGTCCGATCGTGCCTCGGCCAAGGTCGAGCCGCTGTCCGGGGGCATGAAGCGACGCCTCACCATCGCCCGCTCGCTGGTAAACGACCCGGAACTGCTGCTGCTGGACGAGCCGACCACCGGCCTCGACCCGCAGGCGCGGCACCTGCTGTGGGACCGCCTCTACCGGCTCAAGCAGCGCGGCGTCACGCTGGCGCTGACCACGCACTACATGGACGAGGCCGAGCAACTGTGCGATCGCCTGGTGGTGATCGACGGCGGCCGCATCGTCGCCGAGGGTTCGCCACAGGCGCTCATCGCGCAGTACTCGACCCGCGAGGTTGCCGAACTGCGCTTCGCCCCCGACCAGAACGCCGCTGCCGCCCGGCAGCTGGGTGAGCTGTTCACCAATCGCAGCGATCAGGAACGCATCGAGGCGCTGCCCGATCGCGTCCTGCTCTATGTCAGCGACGGCGAGCAGGCCGTGGCCCGAGCGCACGAGCACGGCCTGTCCCCCGTCTCGAGCCTGGTGCGGCGCAGCACGCTCGAGGACGTCTTCCTGCGCCTCACCGGCCGATCGCTGATCGAATGACCACCGCGCTCGCCGCCCGCTGGATCCTCGTCGAATACTGGCTGCTCGACGCCAAGCGCTACTGGCGCAGCGTGCTCGTGGTGGGGGTCATCCAGCCGCTGCTCTACGTGCTCGCCCTGGGCGTCGGGCTCGGAGCGGTCATCGACCGCCACGGCACCACCTCGCTCGGCGTCCCCTACCTCGCCTACGTCGCGCCCGCGTTGCTGGTCGCGCTGGCCGTCCAGTTCGGCGCGAGCGATGCGAGCTATCCGGTGCTGTCGAAGTTCAAGTGGGAGCGCAGCTTCCACGGCATGGCCGGCACGCCGCTGACGCCCACGCAGATCAGCGACGGCACGCTGCTGTGGATCACGCTGCGCCTGATCGTCAATTGCGCGGTCAATCTCGCGATCATGTCGCTGTTCGGCGCTACCCGGCGTTGGGAGGCGATCCTCGCGGTGCCGGCAGCCGCCCTGTGCGGCCTAGCGATGGCGGCGCCGGTCGCCGCGTTCTCGGCCAGTCGCGACAACGAGGGGCAGGGCTTCAACGTCCTGGCCCGGTTCATCCTCATGCCGATGTTCCTGTTCGCCGGCACGTTCTACCCGATCGACCGGCTGCCCGAGTGGGCTCGCTGGGTCGCCTACCTGACGCCGCTGTGGCACGGCACCGACCTCGCCCGCTCAGCGGCCCTCGGCACCGGCTCGGCGGCGTTGGACGTCGTGCACGTCGCCTACCTCGTGGCGATGGCCGGCGTCGGCTTCGCGCTGTCGCGGCGGGCCTTCTCGCGGCGGGTGGCGAAATGACCACGCTGCTGCGCATCGTGCCGCCGGGCATGTACGCCCGGCGCGCGCACGTGCTGATGGAACGCGCCGTTCGCGTCTACCGCTCGACCTGGCTGATCGTGCTCACCGGCTTCTTCGAGCCGCTGTTCTACCTGTTCTCGTTCGGGACGGGGCTCAAGACGCTGGTCGGCACGGTGAGCGGGCCAGGTGGGCACCAGATCAGCTACGCCGCGTTCATCGCCCCGGCCCTGCTCGCCGCGTCGGCGATGAACGGCGCGATCTACGACTCGACGATGAACGTCTTCTTCAAGATCAAGTACGCGAAGCTCTACGACTCGATGCTGGCGACCTCGCTCGGTCCGCTCGACGTGGCGATCGGCGAGATCAGCTGGGCGCTACTGCGTGGCGGCCTCTATTCCGCAGGTTTCCTGATCGTCATGCTGGCGCTCGGGCTGACTGCCTCTGCGTGGGCGGTGTTGTTGCTGCCAGCCGCCTTGCTGGTCGCGTTCGGTTTCGCCGCCGTCGGCATGGCCGTCACCTCCTACCTCAAGTCGTTCCAGGACCTCGAGATCGTGCAGCTGATCGTGCTGCCGATGTTCTTGTTCAGCGGCACGTTCTACAGCGTGTCGGTCTATCCGGCTTGGCTGCGCGTGATCGTCGAGTGCCTGCCCCTCAACCATGCGATCGAGCTGCTGCGCTCGTTGAACGCGGGCGTGTTCGACCTCGCGCTGCTCGGCCATGTCGCCTATTTCGCGGTGATGGCGGCCGTCGGCGTCACAATCGCCGCGCGCCGCCTCGACCGGTTGTTGTTGCGCTAACCCCAGCGGACCAGATTGACGCCCAGACCCTCGCCTGCCGGTCGCGGCCGTCCGTAGAGATAACCCTGGATGAGCAGGCCCGGGTAGCGGGGCAGCGCAGCGAGCAGTTCCTCGGTCTCGACGCCCTCGACGACGCAGTCCAGCCGAAGGTCCTCGGCAATGCCGACGGTCGCGCGCACCAGCGCCCGGCAGGTGCGGTCGTGCAGCATGTTCGAGGTGAACGACCGGTCGATCTTGATCGTCGAGATGGGCAGGTTGGTCAGCTGGCTCAGTGACGCGTACCCCGTCCCGAAGTCGTCGAGGGCCAACCGCACGCCGTAGGCGTAGAGGCTGCGGATTCCGGCGAGCACGTCGTCCTCGCCGTCGAGCAGCACGGTCTCGGTGACCTCGAGCGTGATCGCGCCCGGCGGCAGCCCGGCCGCGGTGAGGGTGTCCATGACCCGGGCGGCGAAACCGGGACGCAGGATGTCCTGCGCGCTGCGGTTGATCGACAGCCGCAGGTCGCGGTGCAGCGAGTGGGTGCGCCACGCGGACAGCCGGCCGCATGCCTCGGCGAGCACGCGGTCGTCGAGCTCGCTGATCAATCCGAGGCGCTCGGCGACGTTGACGACCGCACCGGCGTCGAGCGGGCGGCCGTCCTCGTCCGGAACCCGGACCAGCGCCTCGACCGCGGCGAGCAGGCCCGTCCGGGGCGAGACGATCGGCTGGTAGTGCACGGCGACGGTGTCCTCGCGCAGCGCACGGCGCAGCGCGCGTTCGATGTGATCGTCGCGACGGGCCTGCGCGGCCAGCGCCGCACCGAACACCGCGTAGCTCTTCGAGCCGGTCTTGGCGCCGCCCTTCTTCACCGAGTACATGGCGGCGTCGGCCTCGGCCAGCGCCGACTCGGGGGCGGTGTCCTGCCCGATCACACTGATCCCGATGCTGGCGCCGACCCAGCACTCGCGCCCCGACTGGACGATCGGTTCGGCGAGGGCCTGCTCGATGCGGCCGGCAACCGACTCGGCGAGCGGGCCGGCCGTGTTCGCGTCGTCGGTCCAGAGCACCACAACGAACTCGTCACCGCCGATGCGCGCGACCGTGTCACCGGGACGGGTGGCAGCCACCAGTCGGCCCGCCACGGCGGCGAGCACCGCGTCGCCCATCGCGTGGCCCTGTCCGTCGTTGATGCGCTTGAACCCGTCCAGGTCCACGATGAGCACGGCGGCGGCGTTGGTGCCCTCGCCGGTGAGGAACTCCTCGAACCGGTCCTGCACATAGCGGCGGTTGGGCAACCCGGTGAGCTCGTCGTGCGTGGCGGCGTGCTCGAGCAGCTGCTCGACCTCGATCACCTCGGTGACGTCGCGCGAGACGACCAGCAGCTGGGTCGCGGCGCCGGTGCTGTCGCGGGCGAACACGGACAGTCGGCGCGAGAGCCAGCGGGTCGACCCGTCCGACTCGTACACGCGGTGGCGCACCTGCTCGACCTCGCCGTCGGCGAGCCCGGCGGCCGTGGTGAACGCCGCGGACACCTGCGCCCAGTCGCCGAGCGGCACCACCTCGTCGAGGTCGGCACCGCGGAGCACCGCGATCGCGGCGTCGGTGAAGCCGATCAGCGGCGCGCCGGAGGTGTTGGCGCGGACGAATCCGGCCGAGGCGATGTCGTAGACGTGGATCGCGTCGGGGGTCGTCGCGATCACCGCCTGCTGGAAGGCGTGCGCGGCGTGCAGTTCCTGCTCGGCATGCACGAGCTCGTCGATGTCGGTCACGACGCAGGTCGAGCGGACCAGCCGTCCCGCGTCGTCGCGTTCGGCGCGACCGCGCGCGGCAAGCCACCGCGGCCGGCCGTGCTCGTCCTGCACCCGCAGCCGCAGGTCGGCGGATCGGCCGTGCTCGACGAGCTGAGCGAGCGCGAGCTCGACTGCGGCCCGGTCGTCCGGATGCACCGCGTGCACCAGCGAGCGGCCGCCGAAGGCGAGCTCGTCGCGGCGCATGCCGCACAGCTGCAGCAGCTCCTCGCTGATGATCAGGCGCTGTTCGCGGTGGTCGAACTCGAAGGAGCCGGTACGGCTGATGTGCTGGGCGCGGGCGAGTGCTGCGTGATCGGCCTCGACCGTGATCGGGCGCACGCCGTGCGCGGCCGGCCGCCGGCGACCCGCGGGCACCGCGACGACGTGACGCCAGGGCGGCGCAGCGTCGCGGGCAGCCTCCGACATATCTCCGTCATCGGCACGCGACGCCCGATCTTGAAGGGTCAGTCGCCGAACAGGTGCCGCAGGTAGCCGTCCGGTCGGTCGAGGAACGAGCGCCAGTGCGCGACCAGTTCCAGTTCGTCCCATGCCAGCGTCCGGAACCCGTGCTCGCCGAACTCGAGCACCCGGGCGCCGGGCATCGCGGCGAGCACCGGCGAGTGGGTGGCGAGCACGACCTGCGAGCCGGCCTCGACGACCAGGTCGAGGATCGCGAGCAGCCGGAGGCAGGACATGAACGACAACGCGGCCTCGGGCTCGTCCAGCACGAACAACCCGCGCTCGGACAGCATCGATTCGAGGAAGGCGAGGAACGACTCGCCGTGCGAGCGGGTGTTGAGTGTGCCGCCGAAGGCGCGGGTGGCGCCGGCGTGCGGGCCGACGCCCTGGTCGATGTCGTCGAAGAGCTGGTGCATCGCCTCGGCACGCAGGAAGCAGCCACCCTGCGGACGGGGCTGCTCGCCGCTTAGCACGAGCGCTCGATCGAGCGCGGTGTCCTCGTGACCGCTCTTCGGCAGCCAGTGCTTGACGTGGGCGGTGAGCGAGGCGCCCCACCGGCTCGCCAGGCCCTCGACGAAGGTCGATTTGCCCGAGCCGTTCTCGCCGACGATCACGGTGACGCCGGCGGCGAGCTCGAGGCCCTCGCGACGCAGCTGGGCGACGACCGGCAAGTCGGCGAACCACGGGTCCGGGATCAGGTTGCGGTCGGCGAGGCGCCGCTCGTCCACGGTGACCCGGTCGAGCACCGCCATGGCGCTTACGCGCCGGTTTCGACGCTCTTGCGCCAGCGGATGCCGGCCTCGATGAAGCCGTCGATGTCGCCGTCCAGGACCGACTGCGGGTTGCCGACCTCGAAGTCGGTGCGCAGGTCCTTGACCATCTGGTACGGGTGCAGGACGTAGCTGCGC
>DATBTJ010000039.1:0-32188 GCA_036559305.1 Jatrophihabitans sp. | reverse complement strand
GCTGCGCACGCCGACGTACTCGATGTTCCCGGTGCCGGACTACTACTTCTCGACGTCCGGTCCGGCACAGTCGATCAACAGCGCGTACGCCTGGAACCACGGCTACTACTCGCCGAACATCGACGTCACGTGGGCGGCGCTCGCCGGCCCGGGCGTCGCGGCGGACGGCGTGAACGGCCCGCAACCCGCGGGCGGCAACGAAGCGAGCGACCCGAACTCGACCCGGACGGTCCCGCAGGCCAGCGGCACCGGCAGCTACGTGGACGAGGTCGACCTGCGCCCGACGCTGTTGCATCTCGCCGGACTGCGCGATGACTACGAGAGCGACGGCGCGGTGGTCACCGACCTCCTCGCCCGACCGAAGAACGCGTTGCGCAAGGCCCAGCCGCTCGCCGTCGCCTACCGGCAGCTGAACTCCAGCGTCGGCGAGTTCGCGACGAACACCTTGATCGCGTCGACGAACGCGCTGAAGAGCGGTTCGGCGTCGGATGATTCGGCCTACGTCCGCACCGAGGATGCCTTGACCCGCCTCGCCGATCAGCGCGACCGGTTGGCGGCGAAGATCAAGGCGGTGCTCGCCGACGCCGCGGCCGGGCACGGGGTCGCCCGCTCGAAGGTGCGCGCGTACAGCCGACAGGCCGACGCGCTCGTCGCGGCGGCCCGGAAGCTGGCCGAGCCGTCCTGACGCGTGTCACGAGGGGTGAGGCAATAGGCTCACCCCTCGTGACCTCCGGCGCTAATACGGCAGTGGGCACGATCGTGTGCGCGGCAGTCTGCTTGGCCGCGTCGCCCTACCTGGCCCGGCTGACGATCACCGTTCCGGACCGCGACAACACCCGCTGGTTCGTCGGCGCGGCGGCGCGGCGCGACCGGCTGGTGAAGACCGCGCTGGCGGCGCTGGTCGTCGGCGCGCTGGCCGGCGCTGCAGCCGGCTGGACGGCGCTGCTGCCCGCCTACCTGTGGCTCGCGCTCACAGGCGCGCCGCTGATCGTCATCGACTACGAGCACCACCGCCTGCCGAACCGGCTGGTGTACCCCGCGGCGATCGGCGCCTTCGTGCTGCTCGCGCTCGCCGCCGCCGTCGACGACGCCTGGTCGGACTACCTGCGCGCCGTGATCGCCGCGGCCGTCGCCTATGCCGTGCTGTTCGTCCTGAAGTTCATCTCCCCGCGCTCGTTCGGCTGGGGCGACGTCCGGCTCGGCGGCGTGCTCGGCGCCTATCTCGGCTACTCCGGTTGGCTGGCCGTCTACTACGGCCTGTTCGGCGGGTTCCTGCTCGGATCGCTCGTCGCGATCGCACTCATGGCCGCCCGGCGCGCGACGATGAAGACCGCGATGGCGTTCGGTCCGATGCTGTTGCTCGGCGCGCTGCTGGTGCTGGCGTTCGACATCACGCCCTCGCTCGTAGGGTGAGGATCATGGCCCAACCCAAACCGACCGCGTTCGTGCTCTACGGCGCCACCGGCGACCTCGCCAAACGCATGGTGCTGCCCGCGTTCTACCGGCTCTGGCAAGAGGGCCTGCTGCCCGCGAAGTGGAAGCTGATCGGCAACGGTCGCGGCGACGTCGACCACCTCGACTTCCGCACCTACCTGCGCTCGATGCTCACCGAGTTCGGCGCGAAGCCGGACCCGAAGACCTGGTCGCAGTTCGCCGAACACGTCTACTTCGCCGGCGGCGGATTCAACACCGAGGACCCCGGCAGCCTGCTCGACGTGCTCAAGCACGCCAAGAACCATCTCGGCCGCAACGCGCAGCTGATCCACTACCTGGCCGTCCCCCCGGTCGCGTTCGACGACCTGACCAAGGCGCTCGGCCAGCACGGCCTGGCCGACGGCGCGCGGGTGGTCTATGAGAAGCCGTTCGGGACGTCCGGTGCGAAGTTCCGTGCCCTGGACCGGGTGGTGCACTCGGTGCTGGACGAGCAGCAGGTCTACCGCATCGACCATTTCCTCGGCAAGGAGGCGACGCAGGACCTCCACGTGCTGCGCTTCGCCAACGGCCTCTTCGATGCGATGTGGAGTCGCGAGCACGTCCGTGCGGTGCAGATCGACGTCCCCGAGCGGCTCGGCGTGACCGACCGCTCGACGTTCTACGACGCCACCGGCGCGGTGCTCGACATGCTCGTCACGCACCTGTTCCAGATCGCCGCCGAGGTGGCGATGGAGCCCCCGGCCTCGCTGTCGTCGACCGACCTGCAGGCCGCCCGCGAGGAGGTCATCGGCAGGTTCCGCAAGCTGGACCCGGCCGAAGTGGTGCTCGGCCAGTTCGACGGCTACCGCGAGCTCGACGGCGTCGCGGCCCGCTCCAGCACCGACACCTTCGTCGCCGCGCGGCTGTGGATCGACAGCAAGCGGTGGAAGGGCGTGCCGTTCCTGCTGCGCACCGGCAAGCGGCTGGCGCAGAGCCACCAGCGCGTCAGCCTGATCCTGCGTGAGCCGGAGGGCACCCTCGCCGGCGTGCCCAAGCACGGCAACGTCCTGAGCTTCGAGCTGAAGGGCGACGGCCAGATCTCGCTCGAGCTGGTCGCCAAGCGCCCCGGCGCGGAGCTCACTCTCGACGTCGCGCAGGCGACCATCCCGCTGGCCCAGCTCGCCGACGCCGAGCCGCTGCCGCCCTACGTCCGGCTCATCCACGACGTGCTGCTCGGTGACCGTTCGCTGTTCACCCGTCCGGACGGGCTGGCCGCCGTGTGGAAGGTGGCCGCGCCGCTGCTGGACAACCGCCCGCGCATCAGCAAGTACGAGCAGGGCTCGTGGGGACCGAAGTCGGCACGGAAGCTGGCGGCGCCGGACGGGTGGCTGCTCGGCCAGTAGGGGACAATCGTCGGCGTGTTGCGTTGGATCACCGCGGGCGAGTCGCACGGCCCCGCCCTCGTCGCCGTCGCCGACGGCCTGCCCGCCGGCATCGAGGTGACGACCACGGTCGTCGCCCGCGAACTGGCCCGCCGCCGGCTCGGCTACGGCCGCGGCGCCCGGATGAAGTTCGAGCAGGACGAGGTCGAGCTCACCGGGGGAGTGCGGCACGGCCTGACGATGGGCGGCCCGGTCGCGGTGCGGATCGGCAACACCGAATGGCCCAAGTGGACGACCGTGATGTCGGCCGACCCGGTCGACGCGGACGAGCTCGCGGCGCAGGCGCGCAACGCCCCGCTGACGCGGCCCAGGCCCGGGCACGCCGATCTGGTCGGCATGCAGAAGTACGACCTCGACGACGCCCGGCCGATTCTCGAGCGGGCCAGCGCCCGCGAGACTGCCGCGCGCGTCGCGCTCGGTGCGGTGGCCAGGGCGTTCCTGCAGCAGGCCCTCGGCGTGGACGTGCTCAGCCACGTCGTGGGCATCGGCACCGTGCAGGCGCCGGCCGGGGTGCTGCCCAAGCCCGGCGACCTCGAGACGGTCGACTCGTCCGAGGTGCGCTGCTTCGATCCCGAAACCTCCGCCGCGATGATCGCCGAGATCGAGGCGGCGAAGAAGGCGGGCGACACCCTCGGCGGCGTCGTCGAGGTGGTCGCGTGGGGGCTACCCCCGGGGCTCGGCAGCCACGTGCACGGCGACCGGCGGCTCGACTCGCGGCTGGCCGCCGCGCTCATGGGCATCCAGGCGATCAAGGGCGTCGAGCTCGGCGACGGCTTCGAACTGGCCCGGCTGCGCGGCTCGCAGGCCCACGACGAGATCGTCACCCGCGACGGTGCGATCCGCCGTGTCACCGGGCGCTCCGGCGGCACCGAGGGCGGCATGACCACCGGCGAGGTGCTGCGGGTGCGTGCGGCGATGAAGCCGATCTCGACCGTCCCGCGTGCGCTGCAGACCGTCGACACCGCGACCGGCGAGGCCGCCGTCGCCATCAACCAGCGCTCGGACGTCTGCGCGGTGCCCGCCGCCGGCGTCGTGGCCGAGGCGATGGTGGCGATGGTGCTCGCGGAGGCGACGCTGGAGAAGTTCGGCGGCGACTCGGTGGCCGAGACCCGCCGCAACGCGCAGGCCTATCTGGCGCGGCTCGACGAACGCGGGCTGACCTCGACATGACGCCCCGTGTCGTCCTGATCGGCTTGCCGGGCACCGGCAAGTCCACGTCCGGACGACGGCTGGCCAAGATCATGTGCGTGCCGTTCGTGGATTCCGACGAGCTGGTCGAGGCGGCCGAGGGGCGCTCGGTCGCCGAGATCTTCGCGACCGGCGGCGAGGCGGCGTTCCGGACCGCCGAGCACGCCGCGATCGCCGCGTGCCTGGCCGGCGACTTCGACGGCGTGCTGTCCCTCGGCGGCGGCGCGGTCACCCACGCCCCGACCCGCGCGGCGGTCGTCGCCTGCGGCGTGCCCGTCGCGATGCTGCGCGCCGAACTCGCCACCCTCCTCGCGCGCGTCGGCGACGGGCGCACCCGGCCGCTGCTCGCCGCCGACCCGCAGGCCCGCCTGCAGGCCCTGGCAGCCGAGCGGACCCCGATCTACGAGGCGCTCGCCACGCTGATCGCGGACACCGACGGGCGCACCCCCGGCCAGGTCGCCGCGCACGTCGCGGCGCGGATGCACCAGATGGGCGTTCTGTCATGACGAGCCGGATCACCGTGGCCGGCGCGCCGCCCTACGACGTCCTGGTCGGGCACGACGTGTTCGGCGAGCTGCCGGCGCTGCTCGCCGGCGCCGCGCGCGTGGCGATCATCCACCCGGCCGTGCTCGCCCGACACGCCGCGGCACTGCGCGACCGGCTCGACCAGCAGGTGCTGCTGGTCGAGGTGCCCGACGGAGAGGACGCCAAGACGCTGCAGGTCGCCGGGTCGTGCTGGGACCTGCTCGGCACGGCCGGCTTCACCCGCACCGACGCGATCCTCGGCCTCGGCGGGGGAGCGACCACCGACCTCGCCGGCTGGGTCGCCGCCGCCTGGCTGCGCGGGGTGCGGGTCGTGCAGGTGCCCACCACGCTCGCCGGCATGGTCGACGCCGCGGTCGGCGGCAAGACGGGCATCAACACCGCCCGGGGCAAGAACCTGGTCGGCGCGTTCCACCCGCCGGCCGGCGTGCTGTGCGATCTGGGCATGCTCGCCACGCTCCCGGTCGCCGACTACGTCGCGGGCCTGGCCGAGGTGGTCAAGTGCGGCTTCATCGCCGATCCCGCGATCCTCGACCTGATCGAGGCCGACCCGGCCGCCGCCGCGCGGCCGGGCTCGCCGGTCGAGCGCGAGCTGGTCGAGCGCTCGGTGCGGGTCAAGGCCGAGGTGGTGGGGGAGGACCTCACCGAGCAGGGCCGCCGCGAGATCCTCAACTACGGGCACACCCTGGGCCACGCGATCGAGCGGGCCGAGCACTACCGCTGGCGCCACGGCGAGGCGGTGTCGGTCGGGCTGGTCTACGCCGCGGCGCTGGGACGCCGGCTCGACCGCCTCGACGCCGACACCGCCGCCCGGCATCGCAGCCTGCTCGACGCGCTCGGGCTGCCCACGACCTACCGTCGCGCCGCCTTCGACCAACTGCTCGACACGATGCGCATCGACAAGAAGGCGCGAGCGAACCGGCTACGGTTCATCGTGCTGGACGGGCTGGCCCGGCCGGGGACGGCCGACGGCCCCGATCCCGAGGTCCTGGCCGCGGCATATGAGGAGGTGGCCGGCCGTGACTGACGTGCTGGTGCTCAACGGCCCCAATCTCGGCCGGCTCGGCACCCGCGAGCCGGAGGTGTACGGCAGCACGAGCTACGCCGAGCTCGAGGCGCTCTGCGTGCGCGGCGGCGCGGAGCTCGGCCTCGACGTCAGCGTGCGCCAGACCGAGTACGAGGGGCGCCTCGTCGAGTGGCTGCACGCCGCAGCCGAGACGCGCACCCCGGTGGTCCTCAACGCCGGCGCGCTGACGCACACCTCGCTGGCCCTGGGCGACGCCTGCGCGATGCTGATCGCGCCGCTGGTCGAGGTGCACCTGTCCAACGTGTTCGCCCGCGAAGCGGTCCGGCACCACAGCTTCGTCTCACCGCACGCCGCCGGCATCATCATCGGGATGGGCCCGCAGGGCTACGTCCTGGCGCTGTCCTACCTGGCCTCGACGCTGGACGGCAGCTGAGCATGTTTGCCAGATATTTCCTATCTTATCGGTAGGCTGGACCGATGGACTGGACGCTTGCACTCGGCGCGCTCGTCGTCGGCATCGTGGTCGGGCTGACCGGCATGGGCGGCGGCGCGCTGATGACGCCGATGCTGGTGCTGCTGTTCAACGTCAACCCGCTGTCGGCCGTCTCCAGCGACCTCGTGGCGGCTGCCGTCATGAAGCCGGTCGGGTCGTTCGTCCACTTCCGCAACGGCACCGTGCGGCTGGACCTGGTCAAGTGGCTGTGCATCGGCTCGATCCCGGCCGCCTTCTGCGGGGTGCTGATCGAACGCGCGCTCGGCAGCGGCCAGACCGTCGAGGACTTCGTCCAGTACGCACTCGGTATCGCGCTGATCCTCGCCGCCACCGGCCTGTTCTTCCGGTCCTACCAGCGGCTCGCCGAGCGGGCGGCGACCCGCGACGGGCACCGCGAGGAAGACCCCAAAGGGCCGCCGCAGCTCGACATCAAGCCGGTCCCGACGATCCTGATCGGCGTCGTGGGCGGCCTGGTCGTCGGCATGACCTCGGTCGGGTCCGGTTCGCTGATGATCATCGCGCTGATGTACCTCTACCCGAGGCTGCGCGCCCGCGAACTGGTCGGCACCGACCTCGTGCAGGCCGTCCCGCTGGTCGCCGCGGCCGCGATCGGGCACCTCATCTTCGGCGACTTCCAGCTGTCGGTCACCGGTGCCCTGCTGGTCGGCTCGATCCCCGGCGCGTTCATCGGCGCCCAGCTCTCGTCCCGGCTGCCCGGCGCCATCATCCGCCGCGCGCTCGGCTTCGTGCTGCTCGCGTCCGCGCTGAAGCTGTTGAGCGTCAACACGATCGTCACCGGCGTCGTCCTGGTGGTTGTCGCGGCACTCGCCGGACCCGCGTGGATGCTGCTGCGCCGCCGGCACGGCTTCCCGGCGCTGCCCAAGCACGAGAAGCAGGGCGCGGCCGCGGCCAGCTCGACCTCGGCCTGAGCCTTCGCCCAGCGCGGGCGGAGCCCACGCTGAGCACGCATCACGGTCGCACAGCCCCGCGCTTCATGCTGCGTGTTGTGGAACCGAATTCCGTGCTGCTCGTCATCTTGCTGTTCAGCGGTTCCATCGGGGCACTCGTGCTGCTGGTGCGGCACCAGGCTGTCGTCATCCGGGTCGGCGCGGGGGCGCTCGCGCTGCTGTTCGCCAGCGTCGGCGGCATGGCCGTGGTCAACGACTACTACGGCTACTACCAGTCGTGGGGCCAGCTCAACGCCGACTTCACCGGCAACTACGGCCAGTTCACCGCGACGGCGATCGGCGGGCGGACCGACCCGCAGCTCACCGGCAAGGTCGTCACCCTGCGCTTCGCCGGCGCGCGCAGCGGCATCGTGCGCGGGGGGTATGTGTACCTGCCGCCGCAGTACTTCCAGCCCGCGTACCGGCACACCCGTTTCCCGGTGGCCGAGCTGCTGCACGGCACGCCCAGCTACGCCGGCTCGTGGCTGGTGCACATGCGCGCCAACCTCATCGCCGACCAGCTGATCTCGAAGCGGCTCATGGGGCCGATGGTGCTGGTGATGCCGCAGACCTACAGCCGCGGCAACTACTCCGAGTGCCTGAACTCCTCGCACGGTCAGGACGCGACCTATCTGACCACGGACATCCGCCACGACGTCGTCTCCCGGTTCCGGGTCAGCCGCATCCCCGCGGAGTGGGGCCTGATCGGCGAGTCGTCGGGCGGGTACTGCGCGGCGAACCTCGGCCTGCAATACCGGACGATGTTCGGCTCCATCGCCGTGATGAGCGGCTATTTCCGGCCCCAGGACGGCCCGGCCGCACAGGTCCTGGGCGGCAACCCTGCCGCCGAGGCGGCCAACGACCCCTTGCTGCTGGCGCGCAAGCTGTCCTCGGGCGTGTCTCCGTTGCCGTCCTTCTGGCTCGCCTCCGGGACGGCCAACCACGGCGACATCGCCGGCGCGGAGGCGTTCGCGGCAGCTCTGCACGGCGTCGAGCGGACGGTGCTGTTGCGCGAACCCGGCGGCGAGCACAATTTCTACGCCTTCGGCGCGGCGTTCGTCCGGGCCCTGCCGTGGACCTGGACCCAGGTCGCCTCGCCGAGCCTGCGGGTGCAGTTCCCGATTGCCGGCGGGGTGAGCGGTCACACCGTCCGGGTGCCGTCCGGCGGCCGTCACCTGCCGGGGGTGCTCATGCCGCCCACCATCGCCGAGCGCGGCCACCGTCACGAGTCGGCGCGAACCGTGCCGCCCACCATCGTCTGGCCGCGCGTCAGCATCAAGTCGCCCAAGAAGCCCTCGTCGTGGGAGGCCACCACCAGCCCGCCGCGGTAACCCTGCAGGGCCGCGACCAGTTGCGCGACGCTGTCCAGATCGAGGTTGTTGGTCGGTTCGTCGAGCAGTAGCAGCTGCGGGGCGGGGTCGGCGAGCAGCAGGCAGGCGAGAGTCGCCCGGAACCGTTCCCCGCCGGACAGCGTGCCGGCCGGTTGCTCGACCCGCCGCCCGCGCAGCAGGAACCGCGCGAGCCGGGCGCGGATCTCGTTCGGTGTCGCCGCCGGGGCGAGCGCACGCACGGTGTCCAGCACGCTCGTGTCGGGATCGAGGACGTCCAGCCGCTGGGGCAGGTACCCCACCGGCACGCTCGCGAGCGGCAGCAACCGGCGCAGCAGTGTCGTCTTGCCCGACCCGTTGCGCCCGCGCAGCGCGATTCGCTCGGGGCCGCGGATCACCAACCCGTCCAGCTCGACGATCGTGCGGCCCGCCGGGACGGCCGTGGCCGGCAGGTCGATGCGGATCAGGTCGTCCTCGCGCAGCCGCGCCTCGGCCTCGTCGAGTGCGGTGCGGGCGGTGTCCACACGGTCGGCGAGCATGCCGCGCTCCTTGCCGCCCGACACCTGGGCCCGGCGCTTCAGGTACTGCGCGGTGGCCTTGTCCAGGCCCTTGCTCGCCGCGGCCGAGCGGCCGACCCGCGCGTGCCGATCGAGCCTGGTCTGTGACTCGAGCTGCTGGCGCCGTTCGCTGCGCAGCTCGCTCTCGGCCGCCCGTACCCGGCGCGCCGCGGCGTCCTGCTCGGTGGCGATCGCCTGCTCGTACGCCGAGAAGGTGCCACCGAAGCTGCGGGACGCACCGTCGCGCAGCTCGACGATGCGCTCGACGCACTCCAGCAGGTCACGGTCGTGGCTGACCACGATCAGCACGCCGGGCCAGCTGCGCACCGCGTCGTAGAGCAGCTCGCGGGCCGGCCGGTCGAGGTTGTTCGTGGGCTCGTCGAGCAGCGTGATCGGCGCCCGGCGCAGCAGCGGCCCGGCGACGCCGGCCAGCACCGCCTCGCCGCCGGACAGGGTGCCGACCGTCCGGTCCAGGTCGGTGGGCAGCCCGAAGCGGGCGAGCGCCTGGGTGGCGCGCTGCTCGACGTCCCAGTCGTCGCCGACGGCGCGGAAATGTGCCTCGGCCACGTCGCCGGCGCTGATCGCGCGCAGGGCCGCCACTGCGGGGGCGATGCCGAGCAGTTCGGCGACTGCCCGGCCGGAGTCGAGCGTGAGCTCCTGCGGCAGGTACGAGACGTCGCCGGAGGTGCTGATCGTGCCGGCCGACGGTCGTAGCCGGCCCGCGACCAGGCGGAGCAGCGTCGACTTGCCCGACCCGTTGCGGCCGATCAGGCCGGTGCGGCCGGCGTCGAAGGCGACGTCGAGGTCGGTGAGGGCGGGGGTGCCGTCGGGCCAGGCGAAACCGAGCGCGGAGCAGACGACGGCAGGGGCGGGATGAGACATGACGGTTCCTGGGACGGCGGCGGGCAGGGTCGGCGTCTCAGAACTCCATGACCACGAGGTTAGCGGGCCGCCGCCTCTCATTTAGACTGCTCCCTCGTGGCTACGACCAATGACTTGAAGAACGGCCTCGTGCTCAACATCGACGGCCAGCTGTGGACCGTCGTCGAGTTCCAGCACGTGAAGCCCGGCAAGGGTGGCGCGTTCGTGCGGACGACGCTGAAGAACGTGCTGTCCGGCAAGGTGGTCGACCGCACCTTCAACGCCGGGACGAAGGTGGAGACCGCCACCGTCGACAAGCGGGCGATGACCTACCTCTACAAGGAGGGCACCGACTTCGTCTTCATGGACGGCGAGACCTACGACCAGATCCACGTGCCGGCCGAGACCGTCGGCGACGGCGCGAACTATCTGCTCGACAACGCCGAGGTCGCGATCGCGGTGCACGACGGCGTCCCGCTCTACATCGAGCTGCCGACCTCGGTCGAGCTCGTGATCAGCCACACCGACCCGGGCCTGCAGGGCGACCGGTCGACCGGTGGCACCAAGCCCGCAACGCTCGAGACCGGCGCCGAGATCCAGGTGCCGCTGTTCGTGTCGACCGGCGAGAAGGTCAAGGTCGACACCCGCGACGGCCGCTACCTGGGCCGCGTGAACTCCTAGCAGTGGCCGCTCGCTCCAAGGCCCGCAAGCGGGCCGTCGACGTGCTCTACGAGGCCGACGTGCGCGGCGACGACCCGACCGCGACGTTGCGCACCCGCATCGAACTCGCCGACCCACCGATCAACGACTTCACCGTCGAACTGGTCGAGGGCGTGCACGGCCATCGCCGACGCATCGACGAGATCCTCGCCGACTACGCCGAGGGCTGGACGATCGAGCGGATGCCAGGGGTGGATCGGGCCGTGCTGCGGCTGGGCATCTACGAGCTGCTGTGGCGCGACGACGTGCCGGACGCCGTGGTGATCGACGAGGCGGTCGAACTCGCCAAGTCGCTGTCGACCGACGAGTCGCCGCGCTTCGTCAACGGGTTGCTGGCGCGGGTGTTGCGCGATCGTGCGCTGCTCGTGCCGGTCGCTCCGTAGCGGCGCCGGTCTCGCTGCCGCACTCCCAGCGCGCCTCGCGGCAGTCCCAGTAGCAGGTGCGCGCATGCACGTGGCCCAGGTCGGTGATCGACATCGTCGGCTGCGGCAGGCTGGTGGCGGTCATCGCGCATCTCCCTCGACTGCGATTTCGCCCAAGCAAACGCGCCCGGCCCGCATTCGGGTAGGGGTGCTGGCATGTGTTCGACCCGATCGGGCAACGTCGGCAGCCGAAACCGGGGCGAACGTTGCCCGATCGGGCAGGTCAGCCGCGACCGGCGGGCTGGCGCACCGTCACGTTGATGCGGTTCCACACATTGATCAGCGCGATCTCCATGATCAGCCCGCTGAGCTGGACCGTGTCGAAGTGCCGGGCCGCCTCGTCGAACACCTCGTCCGACACCGGATCGGACCGGTCGGCCAGACGGGTCATGCATTCGGTGAGCGCCAGCGCGGCGCGCTCGTCGGCGGTGAAGTGCGGCGACTCGCGCCACGCCCCGACGGCCCAGATCTTCTCCTCCGGCACCCCGGCGGACTTCAGTTCCCGCGCATGCATCTCGACGCAGTACGAGCACCCGTTGATCTGGCTCGCGCGCACCTCCACCAGATAGCTGAGCTCGCGCGCGAGCCCCGAGCTCAGCGCCGCGTTGTGCGCGTCGGTCAGGGCCGCCATGGCGCCGTCGATCACCATCACCGGATTGGTCATCCGGGCTTGCACCAGCGTGGTCGTCATCTCGCACCTTCCGTGTCGTCGACTGTTGCCTACCTACCGACGACGATCGCTGCGGACGGAAGGTGACAGCCGGGGACGATCGGAGCTCAGCGCGCCTCGCAGGCGATCCCGTCCTTGTCGCGATCGCTTCGCGCGTTGGCGTTGTACAAGGCGTTGTTGCGGTAGAAGGTGGTCACCGGCGTTCCGCTGGTGTGGTCGCGGGCGTGCAGTCGGCCCACGCCGTGCTTGTAGACGCGGTGCATCGCGGTGCAGTTCGCTAACGTCTTGTTCGGCGCGGGCTGGACCGGCTCGGCTACTGGTGCGCCCGCCACGGCGCGCTCGTGGTGCTGGCCTGGCTCGCGGTGCTCGTCATCGCGACGCTCGCCCACCACGCGTCCGGCGGGTCGTACTCGGACGACTTCAGCCTGCCCGGCACATCCGCGCAGCAGGGCGCCGACGTGCTCGAGGCCCACCAGCCCAGCGCCGGCGGCCAGAACGGGCAGCTGGTCTTCACCGTTCATTCGGGCTCGCTCGACACGAACAGCTCGGCGATCGAGCAGGCCGCGGCGAACGTCCGCAAGCTGCCTCACGTCCTTGCGGTGTCCGACCCGCTCGCTGCGGGCACGACCTCGCCGGACGGCCGGACTGCGTACGCGAGCGTCAACTTCGACACCAACCCGACGACGCTCGACGGCTACGTCGCCACCGTCGACAAGGCCGTGCAGCCCGCCCGCGCGGCGGGCGTGCAGGTCGACTACGGCGGCGTGCTGGGGCAGGCCGCGCGTCCGAAGACGAAGGACGCGGTGTCGGAGCTGATCGGCATCGCGGTGGCGATCCTCGTCCTGCTGGTCGCGTTCGGCAGCGTCTACGCGGCCGGGCTGCCCATCCTGTCCGCGATCCTCGGCGTGATCGCCGCCCTGGGCCTGCTCGGCACGCTCGCTGCCGCGATCACCTTCGGGTCGGTGGCGCCCACGCTCGCGATCATGATGGGGCTCGGCGTCGGCATCGACTACGGGCTGTTCCTGACCACCCGGCACCGCCAGCTCCTCCTGGACGGCCACGAGCCGCGCGCCGCCGCCGCACGCACCGTTGCCACGAGCGGGCGGGCCGTGCTGATCGCGGCGACCACCGTCGTGATCGCCATGCTCGGTCTGTACGCGTCCGGTGTCGGCTTCGTCGGCCAGCTCGGCCTGGCCGCCGCGGTCGCAGTGGTCGTCAGCGGTCTCACCGCCATCACGCTCGTCCCGGCGCTGCTCGGCATCGCGGGCCGACGCATCGACCGGCTCGCGGTGCGCACGCCGGTCGCCGAATCCGGCGCGAGCGGCCCCAGCGGCGGCTGGGCCCGCTACGCCGAGCAGGTCGACGCGCACCCGTGGCGCTATCTCGGCGCCGGCCTCGCTTTCCTGGCCGTCCTCGCCATACCGGTGCTCTCGATGCGCCTCGGCCATGTGGACGCCGGCGCCGACCCGCCGTCCTACACCTCGAACCGTGCCTACGAGGCGATCGCCAAGGGATTCGGGCCCGGCACGAACGGGCCGCTCACCGTCGTCGTCCAGCTCGCGCCGGGCACGTCCTCCGGCGCGGCGCAGACGCTCGGCCAGAACCTGTCGTCAACCCTGCAGAAGACCCCCGACGTGGCCAAGGTCGGCGCGGTCACCACCAGCCCGGACGGCAAGGTGCTGCTGACCACGGTGATCCCGGCGTCCGGACCGCAGGACGCCGCCACCGACGCGTTGCTCGGCACGCTGCGCGACACGGCGCTGCCCAGCGCGCTGCACGGCAGCGGCGCGCAGGGCTACGTCACCGGCACGACCGCCGCGCAACTCGATTTCCGCGACGTCGTCGCCGCGCGGCTGCCGATCATCATCGGGGTGGTCGTGCTCGCCGCGTTCGTGCTGCTGCTGACCTGCTTCCGCAGCCCGTTCCTGGCGGTGAAGGCCGCGCTGTTGAACCTGGTCTCGATCGGCGCCGCCTACGGCGTCGTCGTCGCGGTCTTCCAATGGGGTGTTCCTGCTCTCCCGCGTCCGCGAGGCCTGGCTCGAGACGGAGAACAACCACGCGGCGGTCGCCATCGGCCTGGCCGCGACCGCGCGGGTCATCTCGAGCGCCGCGGTGATCATGACCAGCGTGTTCCTGGCCTTCCTGCTGTCGACGAACGTCGTGGTCAAGATGCTCGCGCTGGGCCTGGGCGTCAGCGTGCTCGTCGATGCGACCGTGATCCGGTTGCTGGTGGTGCCTGCGAGCATGTTCCTGGTCGACCGGGCTAACTGGTGGATACCTGGGTGGCTCGACCGGATCCTGCCGCACCTCGATCCCGAGGGGCATGTCCCGCCCGGCGAGCCGGCCACGACACCACCCGCCGCCGCCGAGACCGGGCCGCACCCGTCGACGGCGCCGTGAGGTAGTCCTCGAGCTCGTCCTCGACGGAGGCGGCCGGATCGTCGCCCAGCCACCAGAAGAGGATCTCGAGGGATTCGTCGAAGGAACCGTTCTCACCCGTGCTGCTCGTCATACCCCTAAGACGCGCGTGACGGCTGGTGGCGTTGCACGCCACGCCCACCCGGCACACCGGCCGGTCACCACGTCGCTGTTAGGGTGGCCATGACCGACGACCTTTAAGGTCCGTCCCGTGAGGCGGACAAGGACGGGGTGATCTGTGACTGGCGCGCGCGTGCCCGCTGACGAGAGCGGGAGCACCCCGCCGTCCACCCTTCTTTCCGACGCCGATGTCGCTCGCGTGGTCGACCGGATGGCCCACCAGATCATCGAGAACGCCGCCAAGACCGGCTTCGAGGTGGTCCTGCTCGGCATCCCGACCCGCGGCGTCCCGCTCGCGAAGCGACTGGCAGCGCGGATCGCCGCGTTCGCCGACGTCGAACTGCCGGTCGGCTCGCTCGACGTCACGCTCTACCGCGACGACCTGCGGATGCGCGGCGTGCGCCCGCTCGGCGAGACCGTCGAGCCCGACGGCGGCATCACCGGCAAGACCGTGATCCTCATCGACGACGTGCTGTTCTCCGGACGCACCATCCGTGCCGCCCTCGACGCGCTCACCGAACTGGGCCGGCCGCGCGCTGTGCAGCTGGCCGTGCTGGTCGATCGCGGTCACCGCGAGTTGCCGATCCGCGCCGACTACGTCGGCAAGAACGTGCCCACCGCGCCCACGCAGAGCGTGCGCGTGACGCTCACCGAGACTGATGGGACGGATGGGGTGACCCTCTCGTGAAGAACCTGCTCAGCGCCGCCGACCTGGATCGCGACGAGGCGACCGCGATCCTCGACACCGCCGCGCGGATGCACGCCATCCAGACCCGCGAGGTGAAGAAGCTGCCGCCGCTGCGCGGCCGAACAATCGTCAACCTGTTCTTCGAGGACAGCACCCGCACCCGCAGCTCGTTCGAGATCGCCGGCAAGTGGCTCTCGGCGGACGTGATCAACGTCAGCGCCAAGGGATCCAGCGTCAGCAAGGGCGAATCGCTGCGCGACACCGCGCTCACCGTCGAGGCGATGGGCGTGGACGCGCTGGTGGTCCGCCACCACGCCTCGGGGGCGGTCAATCGGCTCGCTGGCTGGGTCGACTGCCACGTGGTGAACGCCGGTGACGGCACCCACGAGCACCCCACGCAGGCGTTGCTGGACGCCTACACGCTGCGCGAGCGGATCGGCGACTTCGTCGACCGGCACGTGGTGATCGTCGGCGACATCACGCACAGCCGGGTCGCGCGCAGCAACGTGCTGCTGCTGAACACGCTCGGCGCCCGCGTCACGCTCGTCGCCCCGCCGACCCTGATGCCCTCGGGGGTGTCGAGCTGGCCGTGCACCACGAGCTGGGACCTCGACGACACGCTGTCCGGCAAGGCGCACGGCGACGTCGACGCGGTGATGATGCTGCGCGTCCAGCGGGAGCGGATGAGCGGCGGCTACTTCCCGACCGAACGCGAGTACGCGATCGGCTACGGCCTCTCGCCGGCGCGGCTGGACCTGATCGGCGGCGACGTGCCGGTGCTGCACCCGGGCCCGATGAACCGCGGTCTGGAGATCAGCTCCGCCGCTGCGGACGGCGCGCGCTCGGTGATTCTCAACCAGGTCAAGGCAGGGGTGGCGGTGCGCATGGCGGTGCTCTACCGGTTGCTGGCGGGCGCGGAGGAGGTCACGGTATGAGCGCGACGAGCTACCTGCTCAAGGGCGTGCGCCCGTTGGGCGGCGACCCGACCGACGTGCTGATCGACGGCGGGATCGTCGCCGATCTCGGGTCGGGGCTGTCCGGCGATCGCGAACTGGACGGCGACGGCCTGGTGTTGTTGCCGGGCCTGGTCGACCTGCACACCCACCTGCGCGAGCCCGGCCGCGAGGACGCCGAGACGATCGCCAGCGGTTCGGCCGCGGCCGCGCTCGGCGGGTTCACCGCCGTGCACGCGATGGCCAACACCGACCCGGTGGCCGACAACGCCGACATCGTCGAGCGGGTCGCCGACGCCGGGCACCGCGTCGGCCTGGTGGACGTACGCCCGGTCGGCGCGGTGTCGAAGGGCCTGGCCGGCGAGCAGCTCGCGGAGATCGGCAGCATGGCACGCTCGCGCGCCGGCGTGCGGGTGTTCAGCGACGACGGACACTGCGTGCACGACGCGCGGTTGATGCGCCGCGCACTCGAGTACGTGAAGCCGTTCGACGCGGTCGTCGCGCAGCACGCGCAGGATCCGCGGCTGGCCGATCACGGCGCGTGTGCGCACGAGGGCGAGCTGTCCGGACGGCTGGGCCTGCCCGGCTGGCCGGCCGTCGCCGAGGAGTCGATCATCGCCCGCGACGTGATGCTCGCCGCGCACACCGGCTCGCGGCTGCACGTGTGCCACGTCAGCACCGCGGGCTCGGTCGAGGTGATCCGCTGGGCGAAGCAGCGCGGCGTCGACGTCACCGCCGAGGTCACCCCGCACCACCTGCTGCTGACCTGCGACCTGCTCGAGCACTACGACCCGGTCTACAAAGTGAATCCGCCGCTGCGGCCGGACGAGGACGTCACGGCGCTGCGTGCCGGGCTCGCGGACGGCACGATCGACGCGGTCGCCACCGACCACGCGCCGCACGCCTCGCACGACAAGGACCACGCCTTCGCCGAAGCCGCGTTCGGGATGCTCGGCCTCGAGACCGCACTGGGTGTCGTCGCCGCGAGCATGGTCGAGACCGGCCTGCTCGACTGGGCCGGCGTCGCCGACCGGATGTCGACGCGTCCGGCGCGGATCGGGCGGATCTGCGACCAGGGCCAGCCGCTCGCCGTCGGCCGGCCCGCGAACCTGACCCTCGTCGACCCGGCCGGGACGTGGACGGTCGACCCCAGCGCGCTCGCCTCGCTGTCGCGCAACACGCCGTTCGCCGGGAACACCCTGCCGGCCAAGGTGATCGCCACGTTCTTCCGGGGCACCCCGACTGTCCTGCACGGCGCGCTCGCGGAGGTCGCGGTCTCATGACACTGCTCGTTCTCGAAGACGGCCGCACGTTCACCGGCGACCCGTACGGCGCGCCGGGGGACACGTTCGGCGAGGCGGTGTTCTCCACCGGCATGACCGGCTACCAGGAGACCCTCACCGACCCGAGCTACCACCGGCAGGTGGTCGTGCAGACCGCGCCGCACATCGGCAACACCGGCGTGAACGACGAGGATCGCGAATCCCGGCGCATCTGGGTCGCGGGCTACGTCGTCCGCGACCCCGCGCGCCGCGCGTCCAACTGGCGCGCGACGCGCAGCCTGGACGACGAACTGGCCGCGCAGGGGATCGTAGGCATCAGCGGCATTGACACCCGAGCGCTCACCCGGCACCTGCGCGAGCGCGGCGCGATGCGCTGCGGCATCTCGAGCACCGACGACCGCGACACGCTGCTCGCCAAGGTGCTCGACGCGCCGCCGATGACGGGTGCGGACCTTTCCGCCGAGGTGACCACGCCGGAGCCGTACACGGTCGACGCGGTCGGCGAGACGCGCTTCAGCGTGGCCAGCCTCGACTTCGGAATCAAGGCAATGACCCCGCACCGGATGGCCGAGCGCGGGATCACCAGTCACGTCCTGCCGTCGACGTCGACGGTCGAGGACGTGCTCGCGACCGGCGCCGACGCGGTGTTCCTCGCCAACGGACCCGGCGACCCGGCGACCGCCGACGCCGCGGTCGCGACCGTGCGCGAACTGCTGCGCCGCGAGGTGCCGGTGTTCGGCATCTGTTTCGGCAACCAGGTGCTCGGCCGCGCGTTCGGCTTCGGCACGTACAAGCTCGGCTACGGCCATCGCGGCATCAACCAGCCCGTCCAGGACCGCGCCACCGGCAAGGTCGAGATCACCGCTCACAACCACGGCTTCGCCGTCGACGCACCGCTCGACCGCGCGACCGACACCGAGTTCGGCGCGGTCGAGGTCAGTCATGTCTGCCTCAACGACAACGTCGTCGAGGGGCTGATCGCCAGAGACACCAGGGCATTCAGCGTGCAGTACCACCCCGAGGCCGCGGCCGGCCCGCACGACGCCGCCTACCTGTTCGATCGTTTTGTGGAGTTGTTGGATGCCTAAGCGGACCGACATCGAGCACATCCTGGTGATCGGCTCCGGGCCGATCGTGATCGGCCAGGCGTGCGAGTTCGACTACTCCGGCACGCAGGCGTGCCGGGTGCTGCGCAGCGAAGGATTCCGCGTCAGCCTGGTCAACTCGAACCCGGCGACGATCATGACCGATCCCGAGTTCGCGGACGCCACCTACGTCGAACCGCTGACCCCGGAGTTCGTCGAGAAGGTCATCGCCGCCGAGCGTCCCGACGCGGTGCTGCCGACCCTGGGCGGGCAGACCGCGCTCAACCTCGCGGTCGCGCTGCACGAGAACGGGGTGCTGGACAAGTACGGCGTCGAGCTGATCGGCGCGGACATCGACGCGATCCAGCGCGGTGAGGATCGCCAGCGATTCAAGGAGATCGTGCGCACCGTCGGGGGAGAGGTGCCCGACTCGCTGGTGTGCCGCACGCTCGACGAGGCCGTCGAGTTCGCGGCCACCGTCGACAACAAGGTCGTCATCCGCCCCTCGTTCACGATGGGCGGGCTCGGCTCAGGGCTGGCCTACGGCGCGGACGAGGTACGCACCATGGTCGCGCGCGGCCTGGCCGCGAGCCCGGTGCACGAAGTGCTCGTCGAGGAGTCGGTGCGCGGCTGGAAGGAATACGAGCTCGAGCTGATGCGCGACAAGAACGACAACGTCGTGGTCGTCTGCTCGATCGAGAACCTCGACCCGATGGGCGTGCACACCGGCGACTCGATCACCGTCGCGCCGGCGATGACGCTGACCGACCGCGAGTACCAGCACATGCGGGACATCGGCATCGCCGTCCTGCGCGAGGTCGGGGTCGACACCGGCGGCTGCAACATCCAGTTCGCGATCAACCCCGCGGACGGCCGCATGATCGTGATCGAGATGAACCCGCGCGTCTCGCGCTCCTCGGCGCTGGCGTCGAAGGCGACCGGCTTCCCGATCGCGAAGATCGCCGCGAAGCTCGCGGTGGGTTACACACTGGACGAGATCCCCAACGACATCACCCGGGAGACCCCGGCGGCGTTCGAGCCGACGCTCGATTACGTCGTGGTGAAGGTGCCCCGGTTCGCCTTCGAGAAGTTCCCGGGCGCCGACCCTGTCCTGACCACGCACATGAAGAGCGTCGGCGAGGCGATGTCGATCGGTCGCAACTTCACCGAGGCGTTCGGCAAGGCGATGCGCTCGATGGAGACGAAGGCGGCCGGGTTCTGGACCACGCCCGTCGAGGTGTTGGACGTCGAGGAGCTGATCGCTCGCGCCGCGCAGCCGACCGACGGCCGGCTCTACCTCGTCGGGCAGGCGCTCGACGCCGGCGCGAGCGTCGAGGCCCTCGCCGAGGCAACCGGGATCGACCCCTGGTTCCTCGACCAGCTCGCGTTGATCGTCGAGGTCGGCGACGAGGTGCGTAACGCGCCGACCCTGACCGAAACGCTGCTGCGCAAGGCGAAACGGCACGGCCTGTCCGATCGGCAGATCGCCGCGCTGCGCCCCGAGCTTGCAGGCGAGGGCGGGGTGCGGTCGCTGCGGCACCGCCTCGACATCCGCCCGGTCTACAAGACCGTCGACACCTGCGCGGCGGAGTTCCGCGCGATGACGCCGTACCTCTACTCGTCCTACGACGAGGAGTCCGAGGTCGACCACACCGGCCGCGAGAAGGTGATCATCCTCGGTAGCGGTCCGAACCGGATCGGGCAGGGCATCGAGTTCGACTACTCGTGTGTGCACGCGGTCCTGGCGCTGCGTGCGGCCGGCTACGAGACCGTGATGGTCAACTGCAACCCCGAGACCGTGTCGACCGACTACGACACCGCCGACCGGCTGTACTTCGAGCCGCTCACCCTGGAGGACGTGCTCGAGGTCGTGCACGCCGAGCAGCAGTCCGGCACGGTGCTCGGGGTCATCTGCACGCTCGGCGGCCAGACCCCGCTCGGGCTCGCGCAGCGGCTCAAGGACGCCAACGTGCCCGTGCTCGGCACCCAGCCCGAGGCGATCGACCTCGCCGAGCACCGCGGCGCCTTCGGCCGGGTGCTCGCCGACGCGGGGCTGCCGGCGCCCAAGCACGGCACCGCGACCTCGTTCGCGCAGGCGAAGGTGGTCGCCGACGGGATCGGATACCCGGTGCTGGTGCGGCCGTCCTACGTCCTCGGCGGACGTGGCATGGAGATCGTCTACGACGAGGACCACCTGCTCGACTACATCAACCGCGCGACCGAGATCACCGAGGACCATCCCGTGCTGGTCGACCGGTTCCTCGACGACGCCGTCGAGATCGACGTCGACGCGCTCTACGACGGTCACGACCTGTACCTCGGCGGCGTGATGGAGCACATCGAGGAGGCCGGCATCCATTCCGGTGACTCGGCGTGCGCGTTGCCGCCGATCACTCTCGGCGCGGGCGACATCGACGCGGTGCGCCGCTCGACCCTCGCGATCGCGCAGGGCGTCGGCGTGCGCGGCCTGCTCAACGTGCAGTACGCGCTCGTCGGCGACACGCTCTACGTCCTCGAGGCGAACCCGCGCGCGTCGCGCACCGTCCCGTTCGTGTCCAAGGCGACTGCGGTGCAGCTCGCCAAGGCGGCCGCGCGCATCGCGCTCGGCGCGACCATCAAGGAGCTGCGCGACGAGGGAGTGCTGCCCACCGTGGGCGACGGCGGCGACCTGCCTGCCGACGCACCGATCGCCGTCAAGGAAGCCGTCCTGCCGTTCGCCCGCTTCCGTACCCCGGCGGGGGATCAGGTCGACTCGATCCTCGGGCCGGAGATGAAGTCGACCGGTGAGGTGATGGGCTTCGACGCCACGTTCGGGACGGCGTTCGCGAAGTCGCAGGCCGCGGCCTACGGCTCGCTGCCGCTGAAGGGCACCGTGTTCGTCAGCATCGCCAACCGTGACAAGCGCGCCGCGATCTTCCCGATCAAGCGCCTGTTCGACCTCGGGTTCCGCGTGCTCGCCACGGCCGGGACGGCCCAGGTGCTGCGCCGCAACGGCGTCGACGCGCAGGTCGTCGGCAAGTTCAGCGACGGCCCCGGCAACGTCGTCGAGAAGATCCTGGCCGGCGAGGTCGACCTCGTGCTGAACACCCCGTGGGGTTCGGGTGGCCCGCGTCTGGACGGTTACGAGATCCGTACTGCCGCGGTGACCGCGGGCATCCCATGCCTGACCACCGTCCAGGCGGCCGCCGCGGCCGTCCAAGGCATCGAGGAACTGGTTCGCGGCGACATCGGCGTGCGGTCGCTGCAGGACCTGCACCGCCAGCTCGCCGACTGGAGAGGACGTTCGTGAGCGCTGTTCAGGAATCCTGCGAGATCTTCTCGGTGCAGCAGGTCGGCGACTACCTGCAGTTCACCGTGGTCGCACCGCAGATCGCCAAGGCGGCCGAGCCCGGCCACTTCGTCGCGGTCGGCGTGGGCGGCGAGAACACCGCTATGCCGTTGCGGCGCGCCTTCGCCCTCTACAACGCCACGCCCGGCGGCGAATTCGCCGGGACGATCCAGTTCGTCGTCGCCGAGCACGGTGCGGGCACCCGCTGGCTGACCCAGCGCCGCACGGGTGACGTCCTGGACATCGTCGGCCCCCTCGGCACGCCGTTCCCGATCCCGGCCGGCCCGTCGCCGGCCGTGCTGGTCGGCGGCGGCTACGGCACCGCACCGCTGATCCCGCTCGCGCAGGCGCTGCTCGCCAACGGCTCGCCCGTCGAGATCATCGTCGGTGCGGCCACCGCCGACCGCCTGTTCGGCGAGATCGTCGCGAAGCGTCTCGTCGGCGCCGTCACCGTCACCACCGACGACGGCAGCGCGGGCCAGCGCGGCCTCGTGACCGACGTGCTTCCGGCGGCGATCAAGCGCATCAACGCCGAGATCGTCTACGGCTGCGGGCCGATGGCGATGCTGCGCGCGGTCGGCGACGTCGCCCGCGAGCACGCGATCCGCGCCCAGGTCGCGGTCGAGGAGGCGATGGCCTGCGGCATCGGTGTGTGCATGACCTGCGTGCTGCCGGTGCGCGGCGACGACGGGCAATCCCGCTTCGTCCGCTCGTGCGTCGAGGGCCCGGCCTTCGACGCCGACCGGGTGCGCTGGGCCGACGTCGGCACGCTGCCGCCCGACCTCGTCGGCGCCGACTCGATGGGAGGCCACTGAAATGGCGGACATGACGACCCGGCTCGCCACGCTGGAGCTGCCGAATCCGGTGCTCACCGCGTCCGGCTGCTCGGCCGCGGGGCGCGAGCTGCACCAGTTCTTCGACGTCGCCACGCTCGGAGCGGTAGTCACCAAGTCGATCATGGCCAAGCCGCGGTCGGGACGGCCGACGCCGCGCATGGCCGAGACGCCGAGCGGCATGCTGAACTCGATCGGTCTGCAGGGCCCGGGCATCGACTCCTTCATCGCCAACGACCTCGCGTGGCTGGCCGATCACGGCGCCCGCACGGTCGTGTCGATCGCCGGCTCGCACACCGACGAGTACGTCGAACTCGCCCGGCGCCTCTCCGGTCACCCGGCGGTGTCGATGATCGAGGTCAACATCTCGTGCCCCAATGTCGAGAGCCGCGGGCAGGTGTTCGCCTGCGACGCCATCGCCTCGTCACGGGTGATCGGCGCGGTCCGCCGGGCAGCCGACCCGTCCCAGCCGGTGTTCGCCAAGCTCTCGCCGGACGTCACCGACATCACGCTGATCGCGCGCGCGTGTGCCGACGCCGGCGTCGACGGCTTCTCGCTGATCAACACCTTGCTCGGCATGGTGATCGACACCGACACGATGCGTCCGGCGCTCGGCGGGGTGACCGGCGGGCTGAGTGGTCCGGCGATCCGTCCGGTCGCGGTGCGCTGCGTGTGGCAGGTGCGCAACGCGTTGCCGCACCTGCCGATTCTCGGCATGGGCGGTATCCGCACCGGCCTGGACGCGTTGCAGTTCGTGCTCGCCGGTGCGTCGGCCGTCTCGGTCGGCACCGCCGTGTTCGGCGACCCGTCCGCCCCGGTGCGGGTGCTCGCCGAACTGGAGCAGGCCCTCGACGAGCGCGGGTTCGCGAGCCTGACCGACGCCATCGGCTACGCCCACCGCGGCGCCGGCCAGGAACTGGTGAATGCATGACGTTCGGCAAGCGCCTCGACGCCGCTCTGGACGAGCGCGGACCGCTGTGCGTGGGTATCGACCCGCACCCCGCTCTGTTGGACGCATGGGGGCTCCCTGACGACGCGGACGGACTGGCCCGCTTCGCCGACACCTGCGTCGCGGCGTTCGCCGGCACCGCGGCCGTGATCAAGCCGCAGTCCGGACTGTTCGAGCCCTACGGGTCGCAGGGCATCGCGGTGCTCGAGCGCACCGTGGCCGCCTGCCGCGCCGCGGGAGCGATCGTCGTGCTCGACGTGAAGCGCGGCGACATCGGCTCCACGATGGCCGGCTACGCCCGCGCCTACCTCGACCCTCGCGCGCCGCTGGCCTGCGACGCGATCACGGTCAGCCCGTATCTCGGGGTCGGCGCGCTGCAGCCGGCCTTCGACGTCGCGCTGCAGAACGACGCCGGCGTGTTCGTGCTCGCGCTGACCTCGAACCCCGAGGGCCCGCAGGTGCAGCACGCCCGCACGGCGGACGGCCGCCCCGTCGCCCAGGTCGTCCTGGACGAACTCGCCGCCCGCAACGCCGGGGCCGAGCCGATGGGGTCCTTCGGCGCGGTGGTGGGCGCGACGATCGGTGCGGTGGACGTCCGGCTGGACGGGCTCGGCGGGCCCTACCTCGTCCCCGGCATCGGCGCGCAGGGCGGCACGCTCGACGACGTCCGGCGCATTTTCGGCGCCGCGACCCGGGCTGTCGTGCCGAGCGTGTCCCGCGAGGTGCTGCGCCACGGCCCCGACCCCGCCGCGCTGCGCGACGCGGTTGTGAGCCAGATCACTGCATTCGGGGCCTTGCGGGGCTAGGTCGCAGGCTGGAACGAGGCAATTCGGGCTGAGATCGCGGACAGTCTTCCGGCGCGATCGCGTTCGGCTCGGTATCGTCCTCCCGGGCTGTGGCCCGAATCTTCCGTATCCATGCATCACACCGACCCCACAGGGAAGGAACCACCAGTGACCACATCTGTCACCAGCGCGGTCGCCCAGGCCGCGAGCGACATCATCGATCAGGGTTATGCGGTCGTGAAGCTGTCCGACCTCGACGCCGGGAATCTGAAGAACGCGATCGCCACGGCGAACCGGTTCTTCCGCCGCCCGGTCGAGGAGAAGAACGCGCACGGCAGCACCGACCACAACTACGGCTACCGGCCGTTCGGAATCGAGTACTCCGTCTCGCCCGACCGTCCGGACATGAACGAGTGCTTCACGCTCTGGTCGAGCCGCCTCGACCTCATCCCGGAGGCCGACAAGATCAACGACGTCACGGAGTCGTTCCTGTCCTGGCGCGACTCGCTCGCACCGTTGGTCCAGGCGATCCTCGACGAGGTTGCGCGGAGCTACCACGCCGGGCAGGCGCCGGCCTTCGAGAAGGCCTCGTACCTCCAGATGAACTACTGCCTGCCGACGCCGCCCGAGCGCGACCTGCTGCAGGACAAGCACGAGGACGGCCACATGGTGACCGTGCTGCACGCCACCGCGCCCGGACTCGAGATCTACGTCAATGACGAGGTCAAGCCGATGCTGCCGGACGCGGACGAGGTCGTCATCATGCCGGGGTCGGTGCTCACCGCACTGTCCGGCGGCAAGATCGCGCCGCTGTACCACCAGGTGCGCAACCACGGCCTCGACGACCGTCAGTCGATCATGTACTTCGTGAACCCTGAGGTCGACGCCCCGCTGCACTCGTGGATCGATGCCCCGGACGGGACGCGCACGGACATCCGCGAGCACGTGCAGAACGCGCCGACCATGTTCGGCCTGCCGCCGGTCGAGGCGCTCTAGCCCTCGAGTTGTCCGTGTGTCGCGTCGACATTTCCGCGCGACACACGGACAACTTTTCAGGGCGAGGTGATCTCGTCCAGCGCGGCGAGATCGGACACCGACGGCGACCAGTTGCCCGCCGCGACGTTCTTCGCGACCTGCTCCGGCGTCGTGGCGCCCGCGATGACGCTCGAGACCGCCGGCTGCGCGGCCAACCCGCCGATCGCGACGTCGAGCAGGGTCACACCCCGCTCGGCGGCGAAGGCCTCGAGCTTCTCGATCACGTCGAAGGTGGCGTCGGTGAGCTCCGCCTCGCGTCCCCACGCCTGGATCCGGCTGCCCTCCGGCGGCGCCTCACCGCGTCGGTACTTGCCGGTCAACAGCCCGCTGGCGAGCGGGAAGAACGGCAACAGCCCGACGCCGTAGTGCTCGAGCGCGGGCACCAGGTCGGTCTCGATGTCGCGCTCGAGCCAGTTGTATTCGTTCTGCGCGGAAACGAAGCGTTCCAGCCCGCGGGTGCGTGCGGTCCATTCGGCCTCGGCGACCTGCCACCCGGTGAAGTTGGACGAGCCGAGGTAGCGCACCTTGCCGGCGTGGACGAGATCATCGAGCGCCGCGAGGGTCTCCTCGATGGGCGTCGCCTCGTCCGGGCGGTGCAGTTGGTACAGGTCGATCCAGTCGGTGCGCAGCCGGCGCAGCGACGACTCGACGGCCTTGGTGATGTAGCGACGTGAGCCGCGCGCGCCCCAGTCCTCGCCGTTGTCGTTGCCCCGGCGTCGGCTGTCGCTGCCGAACTTGGTCGCGAGGACGACGTCGTCGCGTTTGCCCTTCAGGATCTCGCCGATGCGCTCTTCGCTGGCGCCGTAGGAGTCGGCGGTGTCGACGAGCGTGATGCCCTCGTCCAGGGCTGCGTGCACCACCGCGCGGCTTTGTTCGAGATCCAGCTTCATGCCGAAGTTGTTCGTGCCGAGTCCGACCACGGAGACCACCAGGCCGGAATTGCCGAGACGTCGAAAGTCCATGTTCTCGACCGTACCCACGCCGTCAGAGCGCCTTGAGAATGTCCTCCACGCGCTCCTTGGCGTCCCCGAACAGCATCGCGCTGTTCTCGCGGAAGAACAGCGGGTTCTGCACACCGGCGTAGCCGGCGGCCATCGAACGCTTGAACACGATGACGTTCGCGGCCTCCCAGACGTGCAGCACCGGCATGCCGGCGATCGGGCTGCCGGGCTCGTCGGTCGCGGCCGGATTGACGGTGTCGTTGGCTCCGATGACCAGGACGACCGAGGTGCTCGGGAAGTCGTCGTTGATCTCGTCCATCTCCAGGACGATGTCGTAGGGGACTTTCGCCTCCGCCAGCAGCACGTTCATGTGTCCCGGCAGCCGGCCGGCGACCGGGTGGATGCCGAAGCGCACCTCGACGCCGCGCTCGCGCAGCTTGCGGGTGAGATCCGCGACCGGGTACTGCGCCTGCGCGACGGCCATGCCGTAGCCGGGCGTGATGATCACCGACGACGCGTCGCGCAGCATGTCGGCGGCGTCGTCGGCCTTGATCTCGCGGTAGTCGCCGTAATCGGTGTCGTCGCTCTTGGCCGCGATGCCGAACCCGCCCGCGATCACCGAGATGAACGACCGGTTCATGGCCGTGCACATGATGTAGGACAGGTACGCACCGGACGAGCCGACGAGCGCGCCGGTGACGATCAGCAGGTTGTTGTTCAGCAGGAACCCTGATGCTGCGGCGGCCCAACCCGAATAGCTGTTCAGCATCGACACCACGACCGGCATGTCGCCGCCGCCGATCGACGCCACCAGGTGCCAGCCGAGTGCGAGGGCGACGACCGTCATGGCGGCGAGCAGGCCTAGGTGCGGTGAAACGACGAACGCCACGGTGAGGACGCCGAATGCCGCGAGCGCGCCGAGGTTCAACGCGTTCTTGCCGGGCAGCATGAGCGGCTTGGAGTTGATGCGCGCCGACAACTTCAGGAACGCGACGATCGATCCGGTGAAGGTCACCGCCCCGATGAACACGCCGATGAACACCTCGGCGTGGTGGATGCGCAGCAACGAACCGGCGAAGCCCGCCGCGCCGCCGTGCGCCTCGACCTCGTAGTAGCCGTTCCACCCGACGAGGACGGCGGCGAGACCGACGAAGCTGTGCAACATGGCGATCAGCTCGGGCATGCCGGTCATCTCGACCACCCGCGCGCGCCACAGCCCGATGACGGCGCCGACGACCATCGCCACCGCGATCAGTGCGATGCCGCCGGCCGCGATCGACCGCGAGGCCAGCCCGATGGTCGCTGCGACCGCGATCGCCATACCCGCGATGCCGTAGACCACGCCCTGCCGCGACGTCTCGTGCTTGGACAGTCCGGCGAGGGACAGGATGAACAGCAGTGCGGCGACGATGTAGGCGGCCTGGGTCGCCGTTTCCGCCTTCATTTGTTGAACATCCCGAGCATGCGACGGGTGACTGCGAACCCGCCGAAGATGTTGATCGACACCAGAAGCACCGCGACGAACGCGAGCACCGTGACCGTCGTGTCGCCGTGGCCGATCTGCAGCAGCGCGCCGGTGATGATGATCCCCGAGATCGCGTTGGTCACCGACATCAGCGGTGTGTGCAGCGCGTGGTGCACGTTGCCGATCACGTAGTAGCCGATGACGATCGCCAGCACGAACACGGTGAAGTTGCCGATCAGCTGGTTCGGCGAGAACGCGGTCAGCAGGAAGAGCAGCGCGCCGCCCATGCCGACGATCGCGTACTTGCGGCCGGCGGTGAGCGGTGGCTTCTCCTGTTTGACGGGTCGGTCCGGCTCCTTCTTCTGGGCCGGCGCGGCGGACACGCTCACCGGCGGAGGTGGCCAGGTCTTCTCGCCGTTGCGCACGACGGTGATGCCGCGCTGCACGACGTCGTCGAAGTCGAGGACGAGCTGCCCGTCCTTGTCCGGAGTCAGCAACTTCATCAGGTTGACAAGGTTCTGCCCGTAGAGCTGCGACGACTGCGCGGGCAGCCGGCCGGCAAGGTCGGTGTAGCCGATGATCGTGACGCCGTTGCCCGTGGTGATCGCCTCACCGGCGACTGTCCCCTCGACGTTGCTGCCGTTGGCGGCAGCCATGTCGACGATCACCGAGCCGGGCTTCATCGCCGCCACCATCTCGGCGGTCAGCAGGCGCGGTGCCGGCCGGCCCGGGATCAGGGCGGTGGTGATGACGATGTCGACGTCGGCGGCCTGGTCGGCGTAGAGCTGCGCCTCGCGGGCCTTGTAGTCCTCACCCATCTCCTTCGCGTAGCCCGTCGTGCTCACCTCGGCCGTCTCGTCGTCGACGGACAGGTACTCACCACCCAGCGACCTGACCTGGTCGGCGACTTCGGGCCGCGGGTCGGTCGCGCGGACGATGGCGCCCATGCTCGATGCCGCGCCGATCGCGGCGAGCCCGGCGACACCGGCCCCGGCGACCAGCACCTTGGCGGGATTCACCTTGCCGGCGGCGGTGATCTGGCCGGTGAAGAACCGGCCGAACGCGTGCGCGGCCTCGACGACCGCTCGGTAGCCCGCGATGTTCGCCATCGAGCTGAGCACGTCCAGCGACTGTGCCCGCGAGATGCGCGGCACCGCGTCCATCGCCAGCGCGGTGATCGGTCGCGCCTCGAGCTTGTCGACGAGCTCCGCGTTCAGCGCCGGGGCGAGGAGGCTCACCAGCGTGACGCCCTCGTGCAGCCGCTCGATCTCGGCGTCGGAGGGGGCGTTGACCTTGAACAGGACGTCCGCCGCCCAGGGATCACCGATCTCGGCACCGGCCTCGCGGTAGGCGTCGTCGGCGAAGCTGGACGCCTCGCCCGCCCCCGGCTCGATCGTGACGTCGTAGCCCAGCCCGATCAGCGCCTCGACCGTGAGGGGGGTGGCAGCCACCCGCGTTTCGCCTCGGTGGGACTCGCGGGGGACTCCGATGCGCACGACGCGCTCCATTCGTTGGCCGGTCCGGTGGCGGGGTGGGCCCATAGTGCCGTAGCGATCGCACCCTAGCTGCGGTGCGCGTCACGTTCCCGCCGAACAGTCACCGGCTGCGGGCGCGATAGGTTGCCCGGGTGTCCAGGCTGACCGTGCTCACCGGGCCGTCCGGCGTCGGCAAGGGGACGGTCGTGCGCAAGGTCCGCGAATCGCACCCGCAGGTCTGGGTGTCGGTGTCGTGCACCACACGCGTCCCTCGACCTGGTGAGACCAACGGGGTGGAGTACCGCTTCGTCTCGCGTGAGCGTTTCGCCGAACTGGTCGCCGCGGGCGAGCTTCTCGAACACGCCGAGTTCGCCGGCAACCTCTACGGCACGCCCCGCGAACCGGTGCGCGACCGCCTGGCTGCAGGCGTTGCGACCTTGCTCGAGATCGACCTCCAGGGCGCCCGCCAGGTGCGCGCGGCGATGCCCGAAGCGCTGCTGGTGTTCCTCGCGCCGCCCTCGTGGGACGAGCTGCGGCGCCGCCTGGTCGGTCGCGGCACCGAACCCGACGACGTCATCGCCGCGCGGCTGGAGCAGGCGCGGATCGAGCTCGCCGCCGCCGCGGAGTTCGACGTGCGGGTGGTCAACGACGACGTGAGCCGGGCCGCCGCCGAGCTGGTCGAGCTGATCGAACGTGCCCAGCAGTCCTGAATTGGTAGACTGACCGTCTTGGAGCCGCATTTGCGCGGGTTCCGTCCCCTGATCGTCTGCAGAAAGCGTGACTGTGTCCGCACCCGAAGGCATCACCAACCCGCCGATCGACGAGCTGCTCGACCGGACCGCGTCGAAGTACGCCCTGGTCATCATCGCCGCCAAGCGCGCGCGCCAGATCAACGCTTACTACAGCCAGCTCGGCGAGGGCCTGCTGGAGTACGTCGGCCCGCTGGTCGAAACCGCTCCGCAGGAGAAGCCGCTGTCGATCGCGCTGCGCGAGATCAACACCGACCTCATCGAGTTCAAGCCGAGCGAGACCCCCGCGGCCGAATAGGCCGCCGGCCCCGCCGTCCGTCTGGAACGCTGATCGTATGAGTCGGGTCGTGCTCGGGGTGGCCGGCGGGATCGCCGCGTACAAAGCTGCGGACCTGCTGCGCAAGCTGACCGAGGCCGGTCACGACGTCACCGTCGTGCCGACCGCGGCCGCGCTGGAGTTCGTCGGCGCGCCGACCTGGGCGGCGCTGTCCCATCGTCAGGTCGCCACTGACGTCTGGACAGAGGCGCACGACGTGCCGCACGTACGCCTCGGCCGCGAGGCCGATCTTGTCGTGGTCGCGCCGGCGACCGCCGATCTGCTGGCCCGCGCCGCGCACGGGCTCGCCGACGACCTGCTGACCAACACCCTGCTCACCGCCCGCTGCCCGGTGCTGTTCGCGCCCGCGATGCACACCGAGATGTGGGAGCACCCGGCCACGGTCGACAACATCGCGACGCTGCGCCGCCGCGGCGCGATCGTGCTCGAGCCGGCCTCCGGACGGTTGACCGGTACCGACACCGGCAAGGGACGGCTGCCCGAAGCCGTCGAGATCGCCGCCTTGGTCGACCTGCTGCTGTGTGTGCCCGGCGCCCTGCCCTTCGACCTCGCCGGCCGCCACGTGGTGGTCAGCGCCGGCGGCACCCGCGAGGCACTCGACCCGGTGCGCTTCCTCGGCAACGCGTCCTCGGGCAAGCAGGGCTACGCGATCGCCGCCGTCGCGGCGGCGCGGGGCGCGCGCGTCAGCCTCGTCAGCGCCAATGTCGAGCAGCCGCACCCGGCAGGTGTCGACGTCGTCCCTGTCGTCAGCGCCGTCGAACTGGGCGACGCGGTGCACAAGGTGGCCGCGGACGCGGACGCGGTCGTCATGGCCGCAGCCGTCGCCGACTTCCGGCCGGTGTCCGAGGCCGACCACAAGATCAAGAAGGACGGCCGCGCCGTCGCACCGATCGAGCTGACCGAGAACCCGGACGTGCTGGCGCAGCTGGTCGCCGACCGGCGTCCCGGGCAGGTGATCGTCGGATTCGCCGCGGAAACCGGCGACGACACCGCGACCGTCCTCGACCACGGCCGCGCGAAACTGGCCCGCAAGGGCTGCGACGTCCTGGTCGTCAACGCGGTCGGCAGGGGCGTGGCGTTCGGCCAGACGGACAACGCGGCCGTCATCCTGGGCGCCGACGGCAGCGAGACCGACGTCCCGCTCGGCCCCAAGGCGGTGCTCGCGGCGGCCGTCTGCGACGCCGTCGCTGCGCGGTTGGACGGGTGACCTCAGCTGCACCTCGATAGACTTCGTTGCAATCCCGTCTACCCACCGGAGCATGCGTGAGCCGCCGTCTCTTCACATCCGAGTCCGTCACCGAAGGACACCCGGACAAGATCGCTGACCAGATCAGTGACTCGATCCTCGACGCGCTACTGGACCAGGATCCGGCCAGCCGGGTCGCGGTCGAGACGCTGATCACGACCGGGCAGGTGCACGTCGCCGGCGAGGTCACCACCGAGGCCTACGCCGACATCCCGACGATCGTGCGGGAGAAGATCCTCGAGATCGGCTACGACTCCTCGCGCAAGGGCTTCGACGGCGCGTCCTGCGGCGTGAGCGTGTCGATCGGCGCGCAGTCGGCCGACATCGCCCAGGGCGTCGACACCGCCTACGAGGCGCGCACCGGTGAGAGCGTCGAGGACCCGCTGGACCGGCAGGGCGCGGGCGACCAGGGTCTGATGTTCGGGTTCGCCTGCGACGAGACCGACGAGCTGATGCCGCTGCCGATCGCGCTCGCGCACCGACTGGCCAAGCAGCTGTCCGACGTCCGCAAGGACGGCACGGTGCCCTACCTGCGCCCGGACGGCAAGACGCAGGTCACGGTCGAGTACGTCGACGGCCGGCCGACGCGGCTCGACACCGTCGTTGTCTCGAGCCAGCATGCCGCCGACATCGACCTCGACACGCTGCTCAAGCCGGACATCGAGGAGCACGTGATCCGCCCGATCGTCGGCGAGTTCGGACTCGACTCCGGCAACTACCGGCTGCTGGTCAACCCGACCGGTCGCTTCGAGATCGGCGGCCCGATGGGCGACGCCGGGCTGACCGGCCGCAAGATCATCGTCGACACCTACGGCGGCTACGCCCGGCACGGCGGCGGCGCGTTCTCGGGCAAGGACCCGTCCAAGGTCGACCGGTCGGCCGCGTAC
>DATBTJ010000038.1:0-14338 GCA_036559305.1 Jatrophihabitans sp. | reverse complement strand
TCCTGGTCGTCGACAGCGGCGATCACCACCGCGCCCATGTGGTCGACGATCTCGCGCTTGGCCTGGCTGCCGTCGGGCATGCGCACGACGTCCTCGCGCACCGACAGGATCCGGCCCTCGAACAGCGTCGTCGAGGACACGATGTCGAAGTCGGTCATCGTGCCGTCGCGGGGACGGGAATGCCGTTGACGTGCGCATCGCGCCCGGTGTCGCTCGCGGCCTGGTCGTCGTCGTGGATCTGGACGGGCAGCCGCTCCGCGTCGCTGTAGTCGAGCGCGGCACCGATCAGTCCGCGGAACAGCGGGTGCGCGCGGGTGGGACGCGACTTCAGTTCCGGGTGCGCCTGCGTGCTCGCATAGAACGGGTGGACGTCGCGGGGCAGCTCGACGAACTCGACCAGCCGGCCGTCCGGGGACGTGCCCGACACCACGAGACCGGCCTGTTCGAGTCGCTCGCGGTAGGCGTTGTTGACCTCGTAGCGGTGCCGATGCCGCTCGGACACGGTCGTGGTGCCGTAGGAGTCGGCGACGACCGACCCCGGCTGCAGGGTCGCGGGGTAGGCGCCCAGGCGCATCGTCCCGCCCATGTCCGCGGCGCCGGAAACGATGGCGACCTGGTCGGCCATCGTCGCGATCACCGGGTGCGGGGTCTCCGGGTCGAACTCGGCGGAGCTGGCCCCCTCGAGGCCGGCCAGATTCCGGGCCGCCTCGATCACCATGCACTGCAGGCCGAGGCACAGCCCCAGGGTCGGGATGCCGCGCTCACGCGCGTGCCGCAGCGCGCCGAGCTTGCCCTCGATGCCGCGGATGCCGAAACCGCCCGGCACGACGACCGCGTCGACGCCGCCGAGCGCGCTCGCCGCACCGGCGGCCGTCTCGCAGCTGTCCGAGGCGACCCAGCGGATGCTCACGTGGGCCCGGTGGGCGAACCCGGCGGCCCGGAGCGCTTCGGACACCGAGAGGTACGCGTCGGGCAGGTCGATGTACTTGCCGACCAGGGCGACGGTGACCCCTGCGCGCGGGTTGTGCACGCGGTCGAGCAGGTCGCCCCACACCGTCCAGTCGACGTCGCGGAACGGCAGCCCGAGCCGGCGCACGACGTAGGCGTCGAGCCCCTCGGCGTGCAACACCTTCGGGATCTCGTAGATGCTCGGCGCGTCGACGGCCGCGACGACGGCTTCGGGGTCGACGTCGCACATCAGCGAGATCTTGCGCTTGAGACTTTCCGGCAGCTCACGGTCGGCGCGGCAGACCACCGCGTCGGGGGTGATGCCGATGCTGCGCAGCGCGGCGACCGAGTGCTGGGTCGGCTTGGTCTTGAGCTCGCCGGACGGGGCGAGGTAGGGCACCAACGACACGTGCAGGAAGAAGCAGTTGTCCCGGCCGACGTCGTGGCGCACCTGGCGGGCCGCCTCGAGGAACGGCAGCGACTCGATGTCGCCGACCGTGCCGCCGATCTCGGTGATCACGATGTGTGGGGTGTTGCCGTCGGCGTCGGGTGTGGCCATCGCCCGGATGCGGGACTTGATCTCGTTGGTGATGTGCGGGATGACCTGGACGGTGTCGCCGAGGTACTCGCCGCGGCGTTCCTTGTGGATCACGCTCTGGTAGACCTGGCCGGTCGTGACGTTGGCCGATCCGACCAGGTCGGTGTCGAGGAAGCGCTCGTAGTGGCCGATGTCGAGGTCGGTCTCGGCACCGTCCTCGGTCACGAAGACTTCGCCGTGCTGGAACGGGTTCATGGTGCCCGGATCCACGTTCAGGTACGGATCCAGCTTCTGCATCGTCACGCGCAATCCGCGTGCCTTGAGCAGAGAGCCGAGGCTCGAGGCCGTCAGGCCTTTACCGAGCGAGGAGGCGACGCCTCCCGTGACGAAAAGGTGCCGGGTCTGATGAGGCGTTCGATCCACGGAAGTCCACCTTAACATCTCCGCGGGCCGGCCGGGTTCAGCCCGACTGCGCCACGCCGAACAGCTGCTCGGCCTGCTCGGTCTCGTGCGGACTGAGCAGGCCCGCGGCATGCATCTGGCGCAGCAACCGGGCCCGCGCGAACGAGGTCGCAGCGAACGGCGCGGCGGCTGCGACGATCACGGCGTCCGGCGCCGGGCCGGGCACGGTGTGGTCGTTCGCACCGTCAGGCCGCCCGAGCAGGGTGTCGGCCAGCCGGTGCCGGATCAGGGCGGCAAGGTCGACGAGGCTGCTGAGGGGGCGCCGCAGCGGCCGGGTGACCTGCGGCAGCGGACGACGGATCGCGGGGAGCTGCATCAGTCGTCGACAATGCCCTACTTGGTTCTGGTCGGGAACAGCGCCTGGGAGCCGGGGGCGGTTCCGTAGTGCCCGACCTGCGCGTTCACCGCACCGGCGGTCGCGAGCGCGGTGGACACCTGACCGAAGGCGGTGTCGGCGTTGTCGACCGTTGACACCGTGGAACGCGACGGCCCGCCTCGCACGCCGGCGATGACGCCGTTGGCCTGGTCCGAACTGCGATCGCCCGCGACGACGACCTTGGCGCCGCGCGCCGCGAGCTGGGAGACCAGGTCGACCTCGGCGCCCCCGGCGTAGTCGTTCTTGGGGTACGCGCCGGTGCCCAGCACCACGACGGTCTTCGCCGGCGCGATGCCGGACGGGTCGGAACTGATCATGTGCAGCCCCGAGAACCCGCTCAGCACCGTGTTGAGGTCACTCGCCTGGCCGTTGCCGGTGAGGACGAACGCGAGCAGCGCTGCCTGCAGCACCCGGGCGTCACTGGTCTCGGGCAGGGTGGCGTCCATCGGGTGCGACGAGCCGGTGGCCAGCGACAGCACCGCGTCGGCCTGGCCGGAGTCGACGAAGCCGTTGGACAGCTCGAGCCGGCCGGTGATCTTCGCCCCGGCCGCGGTGAGCTCGTTGCCGATGCCGTCGACCATTCCCGAGGCCGTGCCGGGCAACGCGACGATCAGCACCTGTTGGTTGGTGAGGGTGCCGCCGACGACCTGGTTGCCGAAGGTCGTCGCGAACTGCCCGGCCGTGTCGACCTGGCCCTGCAGGGTCTTGACCTGATCTGCGAGGTCGGTGCGGTCCTTCTTCAGACCGTCGACCTGGTGGCGCAGATCGCTCGTGATCGGGCCGTTCAGCGCGGTGGTGCCGACGACGATGCCGATCGCCAGCGCCAGGATGACGGCGACGAGGGAGACGAGGTGATAACGGAAACTGATCACGAGAACAAGTCCTGTACCCAGTGGTAGAAGTGCTGGAACTGGTTGCCGATGTCGGTCAGGTAGTTGCGCCCGATGTGTGAGGCAGCAAGGGCGGCAGCGACGGCGAGCAGCATGGCGATGACGAGCAGCAACAGCGCGGCCGCCGAGATGCGGTTGCGGTAGAGCCGCATCACGCCGCGGGCATCGACCAGCTTGCCGCCGACCCGCAGCCGGGTGAGGAAGGTCGAGGCCATGCCCACACGGCCCTTGTCGAGGAACTCGGTCAGCGTGGCGTGCGTGCCGACGGCCACGATCAGGGCGGCGCCCTTCTCGTCGGCCAGCAGCATCGCGACGTCCTCGCTGGTGCCCGAGGTAGGGACGGTGGTCGCCGCGATGCCGAGATCCTGGATGCGGGCCAGCCCCGGGGCCCGCCCGTCCGGATAGGCGTGCACGACGACCTCGGCGCCGGTGGCGAGCGCGGCGTCGGACACCGCGTCCATGTCGCCGACGATGACGTGGGGCTTGTAGCCGGCCTCGAGCAGCGCGTCGGCGCCGCCGTCGACGCCGATCAGCACCGGCTTGTACTCGCGGATGTAGTGCTTGAGCGCCTTGAGTTCCTTGTCGTGGTCGAAGCCGCGGACGACGACCATCGCGTGCCGGCCGGTGAAGTCGGTCTTGACCTCGGGCAGGCCCACGCCGTCGAGCAGCAGGTCGCTCTCGCGACTCATGTACTCGGAAGTGTTGGCGGCGAAGGCCTCGAGCTGGGTGGTGAGCCCGTGGCGGGCCTCGGTCATCAGCGCGGCGACGGCCTCCGGCGTCTGCGCGGTGCCCTCGGCCACGACCTGCTCGCCGATGAGCACGCAGTCGCCGTCGACGCGGATCCTGCCGCCCTCCTTGACCAGGCCGAAGATCTCGGTGCCGACGTTGTCGACGAGGGGGATGCCTGCCTCGACGATCACCTCGGGACCGAGGTTGGGGTAGCGGCCGGAGATGCTGGGCTGGGCGTTGACCACGACTGCGGGCCTGGCCGCCACCAGGGCGAGCGCGGCGACCCGGTCGAGGTCGACATGGTCGATGATCGCGATGTCGCCCGGGTTGAGCCGACCGGCCAGTCTGGTGGTGCGGCGGTCGAGTCGGGCGACGCCGCTGACGCCGGGCAGACCGACGGGGCGACGGCGCAGGGAGCTCACCTTCATGAAGCCCCATGCTGCCACCGAACGGCCGCTGCGCCGCCCGCGCCACGCGGTCATCGCCGGGTTTTCGCGGCTTTCCTCGTCGTCTGCTCGGCAGCCCCCCGGGGTGGCGGCCCCGCCGCGGACCGGGCGGCATCGGCGAGCAGTTCGGCCGCGTGTTCCAGGGCCGTGGGCGAGTCGGTTCCGGCGAGCATGCGGGCCAGTTCGGCCTGGCGCTCCTCGCCGACGACGACGCGGACGTCACTGGCGGTGACGCCCGCGTCGGGGCCCGCACCCGCTCGGCCGGTGCGTTTGTCGACGACGATGTGGGTGTCGGCGAAGGCCGCGACCTGCGCCAGGTGGGTGACCACGACGACCTGGCGGGCCGCGGATCCCGACCCGGCGAGCCGGGCCAGGCGCCGGCCCACCTCGAGCGCCGCGCGCCCGCCGACACCGGCATCGACCTCGTCGAAGACCATCGTGGGAACCGGATCGGTGCCCGCCAGACTGACCTCGATCGCCAGCATGACGCGCGAGAGTTCACCGCCGGACGCGCCGCGGGCCAGCGGCAACGCCGGCACGTCCGCGTGGGGCTGCAACAGCACCTCGACCTCGTCGGCACCGTCCGGCCCGGGCTCGCGGGAGCGCACCTCGACGGTGCAGGTCGCCCCGGGCATCGCCAGGCCGTGCAGCTCGGCGGTGACGGCGCTGCCGAGGCGGGCAGCCGCGTCGCGGCGCAGTTGCGACAGTTTCTCGGCGAGCCGGATCACCTCGGACCGGCTCTGGTCGCGGTGTGCGGCGAGGGCCGCCAGCGCCTCGTCCGAGACGTCGAGGTCCTTCAGTCGTTCGGCCGCCGCCGTGGCCCAGGTGGCGACGCCGTCGAGGTCGGGCGCGGGCCCGTCGGCGTACTTGCGGACGAGTCCGGCCAGCACCGCGCGGCGCGCCTCCAGCTGCTCGAGACGTTGCGGGTCGGCGTCGAGACCGGCCTCGTAGGCGCCCAGGTCGGAACCCAGGTCGGCGACGAGCGCGGCGATCTCGGTCAGCCGAGCGGCGAGGCGGTCGAGCTCCGGATCGGCGCCGGCCTGCTGGTCGAGGCTGCGGCGGGCGCCGCCGAGCAGGCTCGTGACGTCGGCGGCGTCACCGAGCGGGTCGTCGGCCGAGCCGAGCAACGCGTCGTGCGCCTCGTGCGCTGCGATCCGCAACGCGTCGGCGTGGGCGAGCCGGCTGGCCGCGGCCGTCAGATCGACGTCCTCGCCCGGCAGTGGCTCGGCAGCCGCGATCTCGGCCAACCCGTGCTGCAGCAGGTCCGCTTCGCGACGCAACTCCCCCAGCCGGGCGCGCCGCTCGTCCAGTTCGGCGGCGGCGGCACGCCAGGCGGCATAGGCCGCGGCGTACGCGCCGAGGTCGGTGCCGGCGAACCGATCAAGCATGGCTCGCTGCTGGGCCGGGCGCGCCAGTCGCAGCTGGTCGGACTGGCCGTGCACCGCGAGCAGGTGTTCGGCCAGTTCGCCCAGAACGGCGACCGGCGCCGGCGCGCCGCCGACGTGGGCGCGGGAGCGGCCCGCCGCGCTCACGGTGCGGCGCAGCGTGAGCCCGACCGGGCCGGAGCCGCCGTCCGGCGCGTCCACCTCTCCCCCGGCGTCGCGCACCCTGGTCGCTGCCGCGGATCGGGCGGCGAGTTCGAGCCGGCCGTCGACGCAGGCCTGCTCGGCGCCGGTACGCACCCGGGCGGCGTCACCGCGGCCGCCGAACAGCAGCAGCAGCCCGGAGACCACCATCGTCTTGCCGGCGCCGGTCTCGCCGGTGACGACGGTCAGGCCCGGTCCGAGCGGGAGGGTGGCATCGTCGATCACACCGAGACCGCGGATGCGCAATTCCTCGAGCATCGCCGCCGCCTAGATCAGCGGCGAATCGGTGGCTGCGGGCGGGGACGCCTCGCGCAGGCTGCGTACCGGCAGCTGGAACTTGGTGACGAGGCGGTCGGCGAAGCTCCAGCCGTCGACCCGCGCGATCTGCACCGGCTGTGCGCCCTTGGTGATGCGCACCCGTGACCCGGGCGGGACGGACACCGAGCGGCGCCCGTCGCAGCTGAGCACGGCCTCGTGCCCGGCGGTGACCAGATCGATGTCGACGACCGAGGTCGGCGCCACCACCACCGGGCGCGCGAACAGCGCATGCGCGGCGTTCGGCACCAGGACGAGCGCCTCGACGTTCGGCCACACGATCGGGCCACCGGCGGAGAACGCGTACGCGGTGGAGCCGGTCGGCGTGGCACATAGGATGCCGTCGCAGCCGAAGCGCAGCAGCGGACGGGTGTCGACGGCCACGGCGAGTTCGAGCATCCGCTCGCGGTTGGTGCGTTCGAGCGACACCTCGTTCAGCGCCCACGCCTCGGACTGCACCGCGCCGTCGACGATCACGGTCGCGTCGACGGTGACCCGCTGCTCGACGTCGTACTGGCGCTGCACGATCGCCGCGATCGTGTCGTCGAGAGTGTTCGGTTCCGCCTCGGCCAGGAAGCCGACGTGTCCCAGATTCACCCCGACCATCGGGACGCCGGCGGGGCGGGCGAGTTCGGCGGCGCGCAGGAACGTGCCGTCACCGCCGAGGGTGAGCGTGACCTCGGCGCCGGCCGCCGCGCTCTCGGCGGGCACGGCGACCACGCCCGGCACGTCGACGTGCTCTGCCTCGTCGGGCAGCATCCGGACGGTGAGCCCGGCGGCGACCAGCTGCTGGCAGGTATGCGTGGCAGCCTGGCAGATCGCGCGTCGTTCGGTGTGCGCGACGAGCAGCACTGATCGGCCCGGCGTGGTCATCTGGTCACCTCCGTGGTCGACTCCACGATCGTCCGGATCTGGTCGTCCGGGCACTCGACACGCGGCTCGCGCCGCAGCCACAGGAAGAATTCCACGTTCCCGGCCGGCCCCGGCAACCGGCTGGGACACACGCCAGCGGTGCGCCAGCCGAGTTCGCGCGCCGCGACCACCACGCCGAGCACCGCATCGGCACGCAACGCCGGGTCACGCACCACCCCACCGCTGCCCAGCCGCTCACGACCGACTTCGAACTGCGGCTTCACCATCGGCAGCAGGTCGCCCTCGGCGACCGTGCACGCCGCGAGTGCCGGCAGGACCAGCCGCAGCGAGATGAACGACAGGTCGGCGACCGTGATGTCCGCCGGGCCGCCGATGTCGTCGGGCTGCAACGCACGCACGTTCGTGCGGTCGTGCACGTCGACGCGGGCGTCGGTGCGCAGCTGCCAGGCGAGCTGGCCGTAGCCGACGTCGACCGCAATCACCTGCCGCGCTCCGCCCCGGAGCAGCACGTCCGTGAACCCGCCGGTGGACGCGCCCGCGTCGAGGCAGCGCTTACCCACGATGTCGATCTCGGCGAAGGTCGCGAGCGCCCCGGCGAGTTTCACCCCGCCGCGCGAGGCGTAATCGGGCGTGCCGTCGTCGTCGGCCAGCACCCTGACCGGCGTGTCCGCGGCGACCCCGGTCGCCGCCTTGCGCGCGATCACACCGCGGACCTCGACCCGCCCGGCCGCGATCAGACCGGCCGCATGCTCGCGGGAGCGGGCCAACCCACGCCGGGTCAGCTCGACGTCGAGACGTTGCACACGTGCCGGCACCGGCGGCTACGCGTTGTCGATCTCGCGAAGCGCCGCCTGGAGGCGGCCGTGGACCTGCTCGAAAACCTCGACGTGCTCGGCCAGGGGGCGCCAGTCGAGGGTGTCCAGTCCGGCGAGCAGGGTGTCGACCTCGTCCGTGGCGGCGGCGGGCCGCGGCTGCGGCTGCGGCTGTCCGCCGGCCGACGCCGGCACGGGAGCAGCGGTCGGCTCGGGCTGGTCCAGGCTCGGATGCACGCTCGTCGACCGTCCTCTCACTCCGGGATCCGGTTGTGTCGTCGTACGGCGCCGCGGGTTCGGCGACTGTCGACGGTACCGCCTTTCGCAGGTCGGGTAGCGTCGCGACAGCGTGGACCCACTTGATCGTCCGGGAGGACAACATGGCCAGCGTCGAGGAGTGCGATGCCGCGTTCCGCAGCCTCGCCGACCGGCTCGCCGGTGCTGATCCTGACAAGCGCACGACGCTCGACCGCATCCTGGCCTGCACGCTGCCCGACCTCGGCGTCACCTTCACCGGACACCTGCACGACGGCGAACTGACCGACATCACGCAGGCCGACACCGATTCGGCGGCCAAGGCGCAGGTCACGCTCACCATGTCCAGCGACGACCTGGTCGACCTGGTCGACGGCCGGATGAGATTCGCCTCCGCGTGGGCGACCGGCAAGGTCAAGATCGACGCGCGGATGACCGATCTGCTCAAGCTGCGCTCGGTCTTCTGACCGGCCCGCAGGCCGACCCCGATCAGTCCAGCTCGAGCCGGCTCACCGCGTCCTGCGCCGCCTCGCCGGTGGCGCGCACCTGCCAGTCGGTGCCCTCCCCCGGCCGCCCGGCGGCCGTCCATGCCGCTGTGCACAGTGCACGCAACGGATCCAGTCCGTCGTTGCTGTCGCCCTCCGACGCCTCGAGCGCCGTGACTGTGAGTGTCTGCCGGTCGACCTCGACCACCCATCGGCCACATCGCGCCCGCCCGCCGGCCGCCTCGACCGCCGGGTGCGCGCTCAACAGCCCGGCCACGGTCGGCGCGAGGTAGTCGGGCCGATGCTCCGGGACCGCCGCTAGCAGCTCGCGCGCGGACGTCACCCCGCTGAGCACCAGCAGGCTCGCACACCCGACCGCGGCTGCGCCCTCGATATCGGTGTCGAGACGGTCGCCCACCACGATCGGAGATTCGGCGTGCGAGCGCTGCACCGACTCGCGGTGCATGGTCGGGTCGGGCTTGCCGGTCGCCACCGGGGTCACGCCCGTTGCGTGGCGCAGCGCGGCGACCAACGACCCGTTGCCGGGCAGCGGACCGCGCGGCGAAGGCACCGTGGGATCGAGGTTGGTCGCCACCCACAGCGCGCCCGCGCGGATGGCGACGGCGCCTTCGGCCAACTGCTGCCAGTCCAGCTTCGGCGAGTAACCCTGGACGACCGCCGCGGGCTCGTCGTCTGCGGAGGACACCGGTTCCAGGCCCCGCTCGCGCAGCGCCTCGATCAGGCCGGTCGTGCCCACGACCAGCACCTTGGCCCCGCTCGGCAATCGGTCGGCCAGGTAGTGCGCGGCCGCCTGCGAGGAGGTGACCACCTCGCCCGGATCGGCCGAGATCGACAACGAGCGCAGATGCTCGGCTACTGCCCCGGGCGGCCGAGCAGCGTTGTTGGTCACGAACGCCAGCCGCATCCCGGCCTCGCGAGCCTTCGCCAAGGCGTCCGGCGCCCCGGGTACCGCGTCGGTGCCGACGTACACCACCCCGTCCAGGTCGAGCAGTGCCACGTCGTAGCTCGTCGCGAGCGGCCGCCGGCTCGCGGTCAAGGTCACCCGCATGATGTCGATCCTGCCACCGGGGCGGCACGCACTCGCGGGGTCCTCGATACGATCGGACCTCGTGACCGCCACCTCGCCCGACGCCCGCCGCGGCCTGCGACTCGAACCGTTCCGGGCGCTGCGCCCCGCGGCCGACGGCCGGCAGCTCAGCCGACTGCTGTGCCCGCCCTACGACGTGATCGACGCCGACGAGCGCGCTGCGCTGCTCGCGGCCGATCAGGACAACGCCGTGGCGGTCATCCTGCCCGAGGAAGCCGAGGGCGCCGACCGCTATCAGGTGGCAGCCGAGCGCTTGCAGCGCTGGGTCGAGACCGGCCACGCGCAGGTCGACGACGCCCCTGCCCTCTATGTCTATGAGATGCGCGATGCGCACGGCGCGGCCACCCGCGGCCTGGTCGGGGCGGTCGAGCTGCGCGACCCGGCCGACGGCGTGATCCTGCCCCACGAGAACACGATGGCCGGCCCGGTCGCGGATCGGCTGGCCCTGATGGCCGCAACCGAGGCCGACGTCGAGGCGATCTACCTCGTGTACGACGGGGGCGGCGCAGCGTCTCGAGCAGTCGCGGCGGTCGAGGAGAACCGGCCGCTGGCCCGGACGACGACGGGCACAGCTGACGACGCCATCACGCACACGCTGTGGCGCATTGACGATCCGGCGACGCTGCAGGCAGTCGCCGACGACCTCGCGACCCGCAAAGCCCTGATCGCGGACGGCCACCATCGGTATGCGACCTACCGCGAACTGCAGCAGCGCCTGCGCGCAGAACGTGGCGCGGGACCGTGGGACTTCGGGTTGACGTTGCTCGTGGACTCCACGCACTACGGACCGCAGGTCCATGCCATTCATCGCGTCGTGCGCATCGGCTTCGACGACGCGCTCGCCGGAATGACCGGCTGGGACGCCGAGCTCACCCGGTTCGACGATCCCGACGCAGCCGTTGCCGCGCTGACCGCGCGCGACCCGTCGGACGGCTTCGCCGCCGTGCTCAGCGACGGGCACCAGGCGGTCCTCGTGGTCGACGCGGCGCGGCGGTTGCGCGATGCGAGCCAGCACGAGGGTGAAACCGCGACGTTGACCGATCTGGACGTCACGGTGCTGCACCGTGGCCTGGTTGAGCAGGTCTGGCAGCTCGAGGACACCGTGGACACCGTCGATTACGCCCATTCGGTGGCCGACGCTCTTGCCGCCGCCCGCGGGCGGGGCGCCACAGCCGTGCTGCTGCGGCCGACCCCCGTACCCGCGGTCGCGGCGGTGGCCGCGGCCGGCGCCCGGATGCCGCGCAAATCCACGCTGTTCACACCGAAGCCCGCGTCGGGCCTGCTCATGCGTCGCTTTTGCGACGACGGTTGACCCGCGCGGTCGTCACCTGGACCTCGTAACGGCTACCGAGGCCGCCCGACGAACGCCAGAATCTGCGGTGCAATGCCCCGGTCACCTCGAGCACGTCGCCCGGCGCGGCGCGGTCGAGGCACCGCCGCGCGCGAGCGGCGGTTGTCGCGCAGTCGATGCTGTCGACACGGGTGCGCGTGCCGGCGTCCAGTGGCCGGGTGACCGTCAGCCGGAAACTGCACAACTCGTCGCCGCTCGGGAGCGTGCGGGCCATCGGCTCGGCCGCGAGCCGGCCGCGCAGAAACACCGTGTTGTCGGCTCGGTCGTCGGCCCCGTGGTCGTCTCGAGTGCTCATGGCGCACATCGTGCGCGGACGAAGCGACGTGCGGCAGGTCCGCGTTGACGGCGGTGGACGAACACGGCGGCTGTGGATGAGCAGGGCCGGTCCTGGCAGTGCCCTGTGCTAGTGCGGGTGGCCTGACCCCGGCTGGTTGATCCAAGTCGAGTGAGAGTCTTGCCGCCCACGAGGTGGGCAGGAAGGCTCGATGACGATGACGACGAGGAAGCGACACAGTCCGGAGCAGGTCGTGCGCAAGCTGGCGCAGGCCGATCGGATGCTGGGCGACGGTAAGGACGTCGCCGACGTCTGCCGCGAGCTCGGGGTGTCCGAGCAGACGTACTACCGCTGGCGCAACCAGTTCGGCGGATTGAAGGCCGATGACGCCAAGCGACTGAAGGACCTCGAGCGGGAGAACTCGACGCTCAAGCGGCTGCTCGCCGACGCGGAGTTGGAGAAGGCCGCGCTGAAGGAGATCGCTCGGGGAAACTTCTGAGCCCGGAACGCCGGCGGGCGGCCGTCGCGCACCTCATCCGCGTGATGGGCGTGAGCGAGCGGTTCGCCTGTCGGGTGACCGGGCAGAACCGAACAACGCAGCGACGAGAGCCGACAGCGACCACGGTGGCCGATCCGGATGCCGGGCTGCGGACCTGGCTGCGGGCGTGGGCGAAAGACCATCCGCGGCGCGGGTTCCGCCCGGCATTCCACGACGCCCGCGCTGAGGGCTGGGCGGTGAATCACAAGAAGCTGCAACGCCTCTGGCGCGAGGAAGGCCTGCGCGTGCCGCAACGCCGTCGTCGTAAACGCACCGGCACCAGCACCGCACCAGACCGGCCGATGGCCGACGCACCCAACAAGGTGTGGGCGGTCGACTTCCAGTTCGACGCCACCACCGACGGGCGACCGATCAAGATCGCGTCCATCGTCGACGAACACACCCGCGAATGCCTCGGCGGCCTCGTCGAGCGCAACATCACCGGCGACAAACTGATCGACGAACTCGACCGCCTCGCCACCACACGTGGCTACCCCGCCGTGCTGCGCTGCGACAACGGACCCGAGCTCGCTTGCGAGGCGATGGCCGACTGGGCCGGCGAACGCGTCGGGCTCGCCTTCATCCCGCCCGGCGAACCCTGGCGCAACGGCTACGTCGAGTCGTTCAACAGCAGGGTCCGCGACGAATGCCTGAACATCAACATCTTCTGGAGCCTGACCCAAGCCCGCGTCGTGATCACCGACTGGAAGGAGGACTACAACCACCGCCGACGCCACAGCTCGCTCGGCTACCAAGCCCCAGCGGTCTACGCTGCCGCTTGCACCCACCGATGAACGACTCTCACCACGAGTGGATCAATTCTCGGGGTCCGGCCACGGGGTCAGAGCAGGTCGGCTGCCCGCTCGGCGGCGTCGGTCTCGCCCTCGACGTCTCGACCGGCGGCCGCGGCGAACCACCCGGCGGCCTCCTCGGTGCGGCCGAGTTCGGCGAGCACATCGGCGTAGGCGTACCAGATGCGGATCGCGCCGGGGCGCGGGCGATCCTTGTCGAGGCCGCCGCGGGCAAGCACCGACAGCGCGGCCTCCGTCTGACCCAGGTCCCGCCGGGCGCCCGCGACGACGATGAACAGTTCGGCGCGAGTCTCAGGGTCGAGGCGACCCACGTCGCTGTCGCTCAGCATCCGCACGGCCTGGGTCGCCCGGCCCAACGCACGTTCGCAATCGGCCATGATCGGGAGGTTGCGCGGATCGCCGGAGATCCGGCGCGCGGTGCGCAACTCGGTCAGCGCCTCGTTCCACTCCTGCGCGTGGTAGGCGGCGACGCCCACGGCCTCGCGGACAACTGCCAGCCGGGACGCGCGGCCCCGGGCGGCCCGGGCATGCGCGAGCGCTCGAGCCGGATCGGTGTCCAAGGCCAGCCCGGCGGCGATGAGGTGCCCCGCCACCGCTTCGGCATTCGGCTTGCTCAACGAGCGCAGCTCGGCGCGCACCTGCCTGTCCAGCATCGACAGGTCCAGGCCGTCGGGGATGGCCGGCTCTTCCCCACGTGGGCGCCGGTCGGCACGCTCACGCGGCGCGGCTGTGCCCCGCTCGTGCCGCGGAAGGCCCGTGCCCGGTGAGCGGTCGCGGCGAGCGGCCGAGTCGCGTTGCGGCCGACCACGACCGGCGTCGTCGCGCCCGCGCTCGCTGTCACGCCGCGGCCCACGCTCGGAGTACCCAGCAGAGCGGTCACGTTCCGGCCGCCCGGAACGCTCAGGCCGCCCGGAACGCTCGGGCCGCTCAGACCGTTCCGGTCGACCGGGACGCTCGAATCGCTCAGGCCGCCCCGAACGCTCGGGCCGCCCCGAACGCTCGGGCCGACCAGAACGCTCAGGCCAACCAGAACGCGCGGATCGACCGGACCCGTCCGATCCGCGCCCCACCGGACGACCGGTGCCCTCCGACCGGTCCGCGCGTTCGGATCCGCGACCCCGATCGGAACGGTCCGGGCGTCCGGAACGATCTGTACGTCCGGTCCGGCTATCGTCGGAACCGTCGCCGCCGCGCCATGACGGCCGGGCGGGCCGCTCCGATCGACCGGTACGCGCAGGCCCATCCCCCGCGCGCCGCGGCCCTCCGGAACTGCTGCCGGGGCGCCCGCCGGCACGCCCGCCGGGCTGCCCTCCGGAATTGCGTCGGTCGTTTCCTCTGGGAGTGCTCACCTGCTGCAGTACCTTTCGAATCGCTTAAACAGAACAAGGGTCGCCCGAGAGGGCGACCCTTGTCCAAAGTGTGTCCGGCGACGTCCTACTCTCCCACGCAGTGGCCCGCGCAGTACCATCGGCGCTGAGAGGCTTAGCTTCCGGGTTCGGGATGGGACCGGGCGTTTCCCTCTCGCTATGGTCGCCGAAAC
>DATBTJ010000037.1:0-3347 GCA_036559305.1 Jatrophihabitans sp. | reverse complement strand
AACAACCGCAAGCCGGTCGTGCCCATCCATCCGGAGCTGGAGGAACCGCTCGCCGACATCCTGGGCGACACCTACGGGTTGATCGTCTACCAGGAGCAGGTCATGGCGATCGCGCAGAAGGTGGCCGGGTTCTCCCTAGGCGCCGCGGACCTGCTGCGCCGTGCGATGGGCAAGAAGAAGAAGGCCGAGCTGGACAAGCAGTTCGAGGGCTTCGAGCGCGGGATGAAGGAGCGCGGCTTCTCCGCCGCGGCGGTCAAGACGCTCTGGGACATCCTGCTGCCGTTCTCCGACTACGCGTTCAACAAGGCACACTCGGCCGCCTACGGCCTGGTGTCCTACTGGACGGCCTACCTCAAGGCGAACTTCCCCGCCGAGTACATGGCCGCCTTGCTCACGTCGGTGAAGGACGACAAGGACAAGATGGCCGTCTATCTGGCCGAGTGCCGGCGGATGGGCATCAAGGTGTTGCCGCCGTGCGTCAACTCCTCCGACGCCAACTTCACCCCGGTGGACACCGACATCCGCTTCGGGCTGACCGCGGTGCGCAACGTCGGCGCGAACGTCGTCACGTCGATCGTCGCGACCCGGCTGGCCAAGGGCGACTTCGTGGACTTCGCCGACTTCCTGCGCAAGGTCGACGCCGTCGTCTGCAACAAGCGCACCATCGAGGCCCTGATCAAGGGCGGCGCGTTCGACTCGCTCGGCCACGCGCGCCGCGGCCTGGTCAACGTCTACGAACCGGCCGTCGACGCCGTCCTGGACACCAAACGTGCCGAGGCGATCGGGCAGTTCGACCTGTTCGGCTCGTTCGGTGAGGAAGCCGCCGACCCGGCCGGTGACGTGTCCGCGGTCCGCGTGCCCGACGGCGAGTGGGACAAGAAGGTGCTGCTCCAGTTCGAGCGCGAGATGCTCGGGCTCTACGTGTCCGACCACCCGCTGTTCGGACTCGAGCACGTCCTCGCGGGAGCGGCCGACGACACGATCGCCAACATCCAGGCCGAGGCGAGCGACGAGCCCAAGTCGGTCACGCTGGCCGGGATCCTGTCCTCGGTGAACCGGCGCGTGACGAAGGCCGGCGCGCCGTGGGCGAACGCCGTGCTGGAGGACCTCGAGGGCTCGATCGAGGTGATGTTCTTCCCGGCGACCTACGCGCAGGTGGCGCTGACCATCACCGAGGACGCCGTGGTGTCGATCAAGGGACGCACGGACGCCCGCGACGACACCGTCAAGCTGATCGCCTCGGACATCGCGATCCTCAACACCGACGTCGACGCGCCGCGCGGCCCGGTGATGGTCACCATGCCGCTGGTGCGCTGCACACCGCCGATGATCGAGCGGCTCACCGACGTGCTCGCCACGCACCGTGGCACGACCGAGGTGCACCTGCGGCTGACCGGTGGCGAGGAGCCGAAGGTGCTGCGGGTGGCCGACCAGTTCCGCGTGAAGCCGTCCGCCGCGCTGATGGGCGACCTCAAGGCACTGCTCGGCCCGGCGGCGATCTCCACCTGATCCCGCACGCGCGCCGATCGGCGGGTACTACTGTCGTGGCGGTGGAGCCCGACCAGCCCGAGCGCACTCCCGACATCCTGCGCAAGCACACCCCGCCGCAGGACGACTTCGCCCCCGGTGTGGACGTCGGCGAGTTCCGCCAGGGCACGGCGGCGAGCCGCTGGGCGCTGGCCCGCTTCCTGGTCGGTCGCGCGATCACCGAGTCGGTCGGCTGGGCGCTGCTGCTCGTCGCGCTCGCGTTCCTCGTGCTCGCGGTAGCGGCCGGCGTGGGGTTGCACTCGACCTTCCTCACCGTCGTCCTGGCGGTGCTCGGCGTCGGAACCCTGCTGATGCGGTTCGTGCTGCTCGGCGTGGTGCGGCGGCTCATCGGCTTCGAGCGTTTCGGCCCGCACGAGGACCGGATGCGTGCCCTGGTCGACGACACCAGCTCCGACGTCCTGACCGAGCTGCGCCGCATCGGCCTGCCCGGACACGTGATCACCCTGCCGCTGCTCGCCTTCCGATTCCTCGGCCGCGAGCGCCGGGCCGACACCGTCGCCCGGTTGCGGACGTTCGACACCGAGCGGGCGGTGCCCAAGGCGCGCCTGGACGAGCTGTACCTGCTGCTGCGCTCGGCGTCCGGCGGCGGCGAGGCCTTCTCGCCGATGCAGCCGTTCGGGCAGCCGGGAGCGCGGTCATGAGCGACGCTTGCGGAGCGAACCGTGGGTACAGAAGGGCTTTGCCGGCCGGACCGAACGCAGTGAGGGCGGGCCGATGAGCGACGCTCCCGCGGGCACCGCACCGCATCTCGGCGAGCCGTCGGTTCCCGCCGACCCGCCACCCTCTGCCGACCCCGTGGCCGAGCGCCGGGCCCAGTTGCGGGCCGCCGGCGCGATCGTGCTCGCGCTGTCCGTGCTCGGCGCCGTGCTGGGCGGCCTGTGGGAGGCTTGGAGCCCGCCCGGTCCGGCCGCGGCCGTGCTGACCGACGGCGTGCAGCCGGACGAGACCGAGGCGTGGGTGGCCGGCGACGGCCGGTACGCGCTGATCGTGATCGTGGTCGGGATCCTTGCGGGCGTCGCGGCCTGGTACCTGCCGCGCCTGCGTGCGGTCCGCGGCCCGTACGTCGCCCTCGGGCTGGCAGTCGGCGGCGTGCTGGGCGCCGCGCTGACCGATCTCGTGGGCTGGGCGCTGCGCGGCGACGGCAACACCTACAAATGCAGCGTCGGCTCGTGCATCGATCACCTGCCGCTGACCGTCCACATCCACGGGCTGTGGTTCGTCGAGGCGTTCCTGGCCGTGCTCGTGTACGGGTTGTTCGTGGCGTTCGCGGTCGCCGACGACCTGGGCCGCCCGGACACCGTCCGGCGGAGCGAATCCGCCGCCATGGCGCAGGGCGGGCCGGCCGACCGGTCAGTTCAACCCGAGGGCCGCCCGCAGGACGGCTGGGGACACGGCGATGCTGCGGGTCCGGCGTAGCAGCGCCACCTCACGCCGCAACACCCGCTGCACGTGCAACAAGCGCGATGTCGCGTTGTCGTCCTCCAGGAGTTCCTGGTGGTCGCGCGGCGACAGCGGTGTCTCGGTGGCCAGCCGGTAGGAGAGCAGGATCGGATCGTTCGGGAAGGGATCGCGTGGCTCGGCGTCGTCCGGGTCGCCGGTCAGTGCGACGATGAGCCGCGCGTACTCCCCTGAGAGAGCGCGCGTCTGTCCCGTCAGGTTCTTCGGCAGCGGACCGGTGAGCTCGTCGAGATAGGTCACCTCCGCCTCCAGGTAGGGCGCGGCGGTGTCGACCAGCCGATCGATGCGGAAGCGGCTGCTGCCGCCGGTGAGGACGGCATAGGTGCCGTCCGGGGCGCGCT
>DATBTJ010000036.1:0-14859 GCA_036559305.1 Jatrophihabitans sp. | reverse complement strand
ACCGCGGCGCCCGGGCCTGGCTGCGGGCGCACCCCGGCCAGGTCAGCGAGGTCGCTTGCGACGACGTCGGGTCGGCCGACGACATCGACACCCCGGCCGACCTGCGCCGGTTCACCACCGGCTGACCTGCTGGAGCCGGCGTCCGGCCTTGGCTAGGTTGAGGCCCATGTCGCCCTCGGGAAGCAGGAGTCCATCGGTGGAGCTCGAGGTCGGGGACCGGACGGTGCGCCTGTCCAACCCCGACCGCGTCTACTTCCCCGCCACCGGTGCCACCAAGCTGGACCTCGCGCGCTACTATCTCGCGGTCGGTGACGGGATCGTCCGCGCCCTGCGCGAACGGCCGTGCATGCTGCACCGCTATCCCGAGGGGGTCGACGGCGAGAAGATCTATCAGAAGCGGCTGCCCAAGGGCGCGCCCGAGTGGGTCGAGACCGCCGAGGTGAGCTTCCCGTCCGGCCGGACCGCGGACGAACTGTGCGTCACCGAGCTCGCCGCCGTTGCCTGGGCGGTGCAGATGTCGACCGTCGAGTTCCACCCCTGGCACACCCGCCGCGCGGCCGTGGAACGCCCGGACGAGCTGCGCATCGACCTCGACCCGGGCCCCGCCGCCGGGCTGGCCGAGGCCAAGCAGGCCGCCGTCGTGGTGCACGAAGTGCTCGACGAGCTCGGCGCGGTCGGCTGGCCGAAGACGTCCGGTTCGAAGGGCGTGCACGTGTACGTCCGCATCGAGCCCCGGTTCGGCTTCCGCGAGGTGCGCCGCGCGGCGCTCGCGTTCTCCCGCGAGGTCGCCCGCCGCGCGCCGTCGCTGGTGACGACCAGCTGGTGGAAGGAGGAGCGACCCGACGGCGCGATCTTCCTCGACTACAACCAGAACGCGAAGGACCGCACGATCGCGTCGGCGTACTCGGTGCGCGGCAAGCCGTGGGGCCCGGTGTCGGCGCCGGTGATGTGGGACGAGCTGCCCGACGTCGAGATGCGCGACTTCACGATCGCGACCATGCCGGCCCGCTTCGCCGAACTCGGCGATCTGCACGCCGGCATCGACGATGCCGTCTGGGACATCGAGGCGCTGCTCGAATGGGCCGACCGGGATGAGTCGAACGGCGTGGGGGACGCGCCGTACCCGCCGAACTACCCGAAGATGCCGGGCGAGCCGCCGCGCGTCCAACCGTCCCGGATGAACAAGGCCAACTGGCAGGTGCCGAGCGACGTCGAGCCGCAGGAACTCGACTGATGGCGCTCACGGTGCGGCCGGTGGACGCGGCGAGCTTCGCCGACGTCCAGAAGGTGTTCGGCGAGCGCGGCCAAGCGCACCGCTGCCAGTGCCAGGGCTTCCGGCAGAGCTGGCACGCCCTGCACACCGACAACGTGGACGGCCGTCGCGAGCTGTTGCGTGATCAGGTCGCCGAGGGCCACGGCCTGCTCGCCCGGCTCGACGACGATCCGGTCGGCTGGTGCTCGCTCGGCCCGCGCAGCGACTACCCCTACCTGCGCCGGCCGGTCTGGGCCGGGCGCTCGGAGGACAAGCACGACCCGACCGTCTGGGCAGTCACCTGTTTCGTGACCCGGGTCGGCTTTCGCAATCAGGGCGTCAGCCGAGCGCTGGCCGCCGCGACGGTCGACGCCGCTCGCGACGCCGGCGCCCGCGCGGTCGAGGCGTACGCGATGAACCCCGAGCCCGGCAAGGACGTCACCTGGGGCGAGCTGCACGTCGGCAAGCTCACCGTCTTCCTCGCGGCCGGGTACCGGATCGTCCACACGCCGTCGCTGCGACGGGCGATCGTGCGCCACGACTTCTGAAACAGTGCGGCGAAGGCGGAATCCTGCGGGCGGATGCCGGGTTTGGACGGTCATGACTACCTGGGGATTCATCGGAAGCGGAAACATCGGCAGCACCGTCGCCCGCCTGGCGGTCGCCGCCGGGCACGACGTGGTGATGAGCAACAGCCGCGGCCCGGAGACGCTCGACGAGCTCGTCGCGGAGCTCGGTACTCGCGCCCGGGCGGCGACCGCCGAGCAGGCGGCAGAGGCCGGCGATGTCGTGGTCGTCACGATCCCGCTCAAGAACTACCGCGACGTGCCTGCCGACGCGCTGGCCGGCAAGATCGTGATCGACACGATGAACTACTACCCGGACCGGGACGGGCGCATCGCGGCGCTCGACGAACAGAGCACCACCTCGTCGGAACTGCTGCAGCAGCAGCTGCCCGCATCGCAGGTGGTCAAGGGCTTCAACAACATCTTCTTCCAGCACCTTGCCGCGCTGCCGCGTCCGTCGGGAGCCGCTGATCGCAGCGCGCTCACCGTCGCCGGCGACGACGCCGACGCGAAGCGCCGGGTGAGGGAACTGCTCGACCAGCTCGGTTACGACACGGTCGATCTCGGCCCGCTCGCCGAGGGTTGGCGCGTGCAGCCCGACACGCCGACCTACGGCCTGATGTATGCCCTCGACGAGCAGGACTGGACGGCCGGTGCGCGACCTGCCGACGCCGCGGAGGTGTCCCGCCGGGCGGCGCTGGCCGAGCGCGGCTGACCCGCGCGGTTCGGTTGTCGGCAGCTGCCGGTCACCGGCCGGCCCGGGTGACCGGGACGGCGATGAGCACGATCGCCGACGTCAGCAGGATCGCGCCGACGGCGATCAGCCCGCCCGCGATCCAGTCCAGGTCGGGCACGGTCGCGCCGGCATCGGCCGTCACCGACACCGCCGGGCTGCCGTCGGCGTTCATGATCACGATGACCCAGCTGCCGCTGGCGGGTCGCCAGGTAAGCGACTGCGTGCCCGGCCCGCTGGTGGAGGCCGTCCATATCCTGGCGATCCTCGGATGGCCCGGAGCCAGTTGGGGCCGTCCGAGCACGGTCGTGCTGTGTTTGCCGGCCCAGTCGGTGACGACCACGTGGCTGACGCCGGCGAGGTAGGCGTTCGCCTTCGCCTCCGGCGCGACCCCGATGAAGATCGCTTGGGACGGGTCGGCGCCGGTGGCCCGGATACGCACCGTGCCCAGGACGTCGCCCGGCGTGACGAGATCGGCGGACCCACCCAGGTCGATGCCGTCGCTGGTGACCGCGTAGGTGGCGGCGGTGAAGGTGTGCGTGCCGGTGGTGAGGTAGCCCGACGCATCCCGCTGCGAGGTCGTCGCCCAGAGGGCGAGCGCGCCGGCGGCAAGCACCCCGAGCGACGCCACCGCGAAGATCGAGCCCATCACCAGCGAGACGATGCGGCCGGCCGTCCAACCCGAGCGTTGCGGCGGCGCGGGCGGCACGGGCAGCTCGGTCGATTCGGCTGGTGCGGTCGACGCTGCCGAGCCGGCGGGTCCGGTCGGCTTGGTCGCGACGGTCATGGTGCCGCCGGCCTCGTGCCCGCCCAGGTCGAGGCGGAAGGGTGGGTAGCGGTCGGTCATCAGCCCGGCGTAGGCGCCGACGCGGATCGCCCACCGGTTCATGCCGAGCACGAAGTCGAAGATCTGCTGCGGGTAGCGGCCGGTGAAGGCGAGCGCGATGGCCGCGATCAGAACCAGCAGCCCGATCAGGCCGGGGGCGCCGCCTGCGGTGTCGGTGGCGCGCCACAGCGCCCAGGTGCCGCCACCGACGAAGATGCCGACGATCAGGTAGTGCGGGATCGCCAACAGCCACCACTTCACCAGCACCAGCCCGCGCGACAGATGCGTGGGGTAGTCGATGTCCAGGTGCGCCGGGTAGTCGGCGACGTCGGCCAGGGTGAAGGGCGGGTAGCGGTCGGTCCCGAGCGCGCCGTAGGTGTAGTAGGACACCCGCCAGCTCCAGCGCAGCACGCCGACGTTGAAGTCGAACAGCGCGCGCGGGTATCGCCCGGTGAACAGGATGGTGAAGAACGCGAGCACGCTGACGACGACGAAGGCGACCCACAAGAACGCGAGCACGACGTAGTGCGGGATGGCCAGGAACCACTTCACCAGCCACAGCCACCGGCTCATCTGCGGGTCGAGCGTGGCGTCGACATGGACGGGATAACTCGCGCTCGTCATCCGCCGTCACCTCCCGTTCTCGGCTTAGTCCAACGCTGACGCAGGGGCGCGCAGCCGAGCCAGAGACGAAAGGCCTCCGCCGCGCGCCGGGTCCAGCGCTTGCAGCAAGATCACCGGGAAGGCAGGATTCGAACCATCGCGGCATTCACCGCGAACCCTCATTTGTCAGTTCTTATGGAGACCCTTGTGCGTTTACGTCGTACGTTCCTGACCTCAGCCGTCGCCGTCGCCGTCACGGCGTCGGTGATCGCGCCCGCTGCCGACGCGTCGGCGCAGACCACCTACACCCGCACCACCCACGTCAGCCTCACGTCCAAGCACCTGAGCGGCGGGAAGGTGCAGCTCACCGCGCACAGCGGCTGGCGCCACACGCTGCGCAACGGCCAGGTGAACACCGGCCACGCGGCGGGCCTGCCGCTGGTGTTCCAGACGTACAAGTCCGGCAAGTGGACGCAGATCTAGCGCGCCAAGACCCTGTCGAACGGCACGTACACCATCGTGGGCACGCCGTCGTCGCGGGCACGCTACCGCGTCCTGCTGCGGCCGATCACGATCGGCCAGTACCGGTACACGGGTTCGAAGTCGGCGGTCATCACGGCCTGACCCTGACCCGCACTACGTTGGGCGCCCGGCGGAGCTGTGCTCCGCCGGGCACCTTTGCGTTCACATCTGTTGCAGCTCCTAGATCTCTTCATCCGTCCAGCCGGACCCGTGGGAGTCGAGGATCTCGCGCAGCCGCGTGACCCCGTCATCGTGCTGCCAACGCTCCGCGGCGAGTCCGGCCGACGTCGAGAATGTCGTCGTAGGGCACCGCCTTGCGCATGCCGGCCGCCCGGTAGACGTCCTGGTTGGTGCGAGGTAGCACGCCGTTCCTGCGGCCCGCATCCGGGCAACGATCTCCAGAGTCGGTGGGCAGCAAATCGAAGGTCGACCACACCGCGACGATGTCGTCGACGCGGTCGCCGAGGCCGAGCTCGTGGGCGAGCGTCCGGATTCGCGCCTCGTCGATCGGAGCGCCGGTGATCGCGCCGGGGAACCGGGCCACGACCTGGACCGCGACGTCCCACGCGCTGGCCGGCGTGTGCTGAAGGACGCCGCCGTCAGCGTCCCAGAGGACGGCGCGCACGGGCTCGGTGGAAATGGCAGCTCTCCACGCAGATCGCCGGGTCGGGTGACCTGGACCCTAGGACACAATGGGGCTCGTGGAGCAGCGGCTCGGCCTGGCCACTCTGGCGGACGGGACGGCGGTGCGATTCGCCGTCGCCGGTGCGGGTCCGGTCGCGATCTACGTGCCCGGGTGGGTGTCCCATCTCGAGCTCGGGTGGGCGCTGCCGGCTGAGCGCGAGTTCTACGAGGGGTTGGCAGCTGGTCGCACGCTCGTGCGATACGACCGGCCGGGGTGCGGATTGTCCGGGGCGACCGGCCGCTGCGACCTCGTCGAACTCGAACTGGAGGTCCTGCAGCTGGTCGCGTCCGCGGTCGGCGCGAACCGCTTCGACCTGATCGGCGCCTCCTTCGGTGCCCCGCTCGCCGTGCGCTGGGCCGCTCGCCACCCGGAGTCGGTGCGGCGGCTGATCCTCTACGGCGGGTGGGTCGAGGGCAATGTCGTCGCCGCGCCGGCTGTGCGTGAGCACGTGCTCGGCCTGGTCGATCAGCACTGGGGATTCGCCTCGGACGTGCTGACCGAGATCTTCGCCCCCGACGCGGACGCCGGCTTTCGCGCGGTGTTCTCGCGCTACCAGCGGGAGTCGACGTCGGCAGCGTCGGCGCGCCGGCTGTTGGCAGCGTGCTACGACATCGACGTCGCCGATGACCTCGCCCGGATCACGGCGCCGACCACGGTCATCCACCGCAAGGACGACCGTGCGGTGCCGATCGCCGAAGGGGAACGGTTGGCCGGGGGTATCGACGGCGCGCGGCTGACGGTGCTTCCCGGGCGCACCCACGTCCCGTTCATCGGCGACGCGCACTCCGTACTGAACGCGATGCGCCGCGGCCTCGGATTGGCCGCGCTCGATCACGGGACACCACCGACGGTGACGCCGCGCCAGCTCCAAGTGGCAGCACTCGTCGCGCAGGGCTGGTCGAATCGGCAGATCGCCGACGAGCTGGTCATCACCGAGCGCTCCGCCGAGTCCCACGTCGAACGGATCCGGGCGCGGCTGGGTTTCCGATCCCGTGTTCAGATCGCGGCCTGGTACGTCGCGACGAACCCGCCGCCGGACCGCTGAAGTGCGGTATTTCCACTGCTGACCAGATCCGCGCGCTCCGGCACGCTCGATGCATGACCACTTCGATGAAACGCGAACCAGTGACGTCCGTGCGCAGCCGTGCGCCCGAAGGATTCGACGCGAACCCGGCGCGCGGCCGTTTCAACTCGGCGTTCTTCGCCGGTATGGGTAGCTACCTCGACTGGCACCTGCACAAGCACAAGGCGAACGCGTTCGCCGACCTGCCGGCGAACGTTGTCGAAATCGGCTCAGGAGTCGGGGCGAACCTGCGGTACCTGCCCGCCGGCGCGCGCCTGACCGCGATCGAGCCCAACCCGTACATGCATGCGCGGCTACGGCGCGCAGCACGCCGGCGTGGCGTCGAACTCGAGATCCGCAGTGTCGACGGCGAACGAATCGATCTGCCCGACGCCGGCGCCGAAGCCGTGATCTCCAGCCTGGTCTTGTGCACAGTCAAGGACCCGGCCGCCGTGCTCGCCGAGATCCGCCGAATCCTGTTACCAGGAGGGCGATTCAGTTTCGCCGAGCACGTTGTCGCGCGACCGCGCACGCCGACGCGCTGGGCGCAGCGGATCCTGCGTCGCCCGTGGGCGTGGGTGTTCGAGGGCTGTTCCTGCGAGCGCGATCTGACCAGCCTGATCGCATCGGCGGGCTTCACGAGCGTCGACATCCACCCGTACCGGATCCACTCGCCGTTCGTCCCGTTCAACACCCACATCGCCGGCACGGCGATCGCCTGACGCGTGAGGTGAACAGATGCGGCCACCGGCGGGGTTAAGGTTCATCACGTTGTTGACGAACCCGGCGCCAAGGGGGTCGCATGGACGGCGTCGCACCTTCCCGACGCACCGCAGCAGATGTGCTCGGTCCGCTCCTGCGTGATGTGCTGGGCGCCCAGCTGCCGTTCGGGCTGCGCTTCTGGGACGGCAGCAGCACCGGTCCGCAGCGGCCACCGGTCACGGTGGTGATCGCTCGACGCCGCGCGCTGCGCAGACTGCTCTGGGCGCCGGACGAGATCGGTCTGGCGCGCGCCTACGTCACCGGCGATCTGGATGTCGACGGCGATCTGTTCATCGCCCTGACGCAAGTGCTCGACCTGATCCGTCCCGGCGGCGTCGTCGGGAAACGCCCGGGCCTGAGCACGTTGGCGGCGCTGGTCGCCGCAGCGTTCCGGCTGCGCGTGGTCGGGCTGCCGCCGCGTCCGCCGGCGGAGGAAGTCCGCCTGCGCGGGCGCCGGCACACCCGGCGCCGGGACGCCGAGGCGATCGCCCACCACTACGACGTCGGCAACGACTTCTACCGCAACGTCCTCGGTGATTCGATGACGTACTCGTGCGCCTACTGGGACCAGCCCGAACCCGACGCCACCGAGGCGGCCCGGTTGAGCGCGGCCCAGTTCGCCAAGTGCGATCTCGTCGCCCGCAAACTCGGGCTGGCCGCCGGTGTGCGGGTGCTCGATGTGGGCTGCGGATGGGGCACGTTCGCACTACACGCCGCCCGCACCTACGGAGCCCGCGTCGTCGGGGTGACGTTGTCCGTCGCGCAGGCCGAGTACGCCCGCGCACGCATGGCCGAGGCGGGCGTTGCCGATCTGGTCGAGATCAGGGTCCAGGACTATCGCGAGGTCGCCGACGGGCCTTTTGACGCCATCGCCAGTGTCGGGATGGCCGAGCACGTCGGAACCGACCACCTCCTCGAGTACGCGACCGATCTGTTCACCCTGCTGCGACCACAGGGTCGACTGCTCAACCACGCGATCTCGCTACGTCCCGACGATGCGCAGCAAGGCCCGGAACGGTCGTCCTTCATCGACAGGTACGTGTTTCCCGACGGCGAACTCGTGCCGGTCGCGCGCATGATCTCGACGCTCGAGGACGTCGGCTTCGAGGTGCGAGACGTGGAAGCGCTGCGTGAGCACTACGCCCTGACCTTGCGTGCGTGGTGCGCCAATCTCGATCGGAACTGGGATGCCGCGGTCGCGGCCGCCACGCCGGTGCGGGCACGGGTGTGGCGGCTGTTCATGACCGCTTCGGCGATGTCGTTCGAGGCCAACGACCTCGGCGTGAACCAGATCCTGGCGGTGCGCCCGGGTCCCCGCGGTGAGAGCGGAATGCCACCCACCCGCTATTTCCAGCGGAAGTGAACGAACACCCGTCCGAAGTTGTCGGAGTCCTTCTCGACCCGGTGGTAGAGCGCCTTGATGTCCTTGCGGTCGAGGAAGCGCAGCACCCGCTTCTTCAGCTGCCCCGATCCCTTGCCCGGGATGATCTCGACAAGCGGCGCCTTCTTCGCGACGGCCTCGTCGATGATCGCGCGGAGCGCGCGCTCGATCTCGTCGCCTCGGTTGTAGATGTCGTGCAGGTCGAGCTTGAGTTTCACCTGCCCATGGTGGCAGCACGCGCTCAGAGCCGCGATGCCACAACGTGGTGACGGCGCGACCGGGGCCGATCGCCGGTAGCGGGTCGGGTGACGGTCGTGGTGTCGTGCCTGGCGATCCAGAGCCCGGCGGCGGCGAGCAGGCCGAAGCCGATGGCGAGGTATTCCGCGATCTGTGCCAGCAGTTGCGCCGAACCGCTGGTGAACTCCTTGAACCCGAACAGGCCGTGCACCACCGAGATCCAGTACGCGCCGACCGTCGTGAGGCCGTATCCGGCCGCGGCAACGGCGGGCAGCCAGTGCCGCCAGGCCAGCATGCCGAGCCCGATCACGCAGCCGCCGATGGCGTTGAGGAGGAACAGCGGGCCGATGGTCGGGATCGATCGGTACTGCTCGACGTCCCACAGGTTCAGGTGCACGGCCGCCGACAGCAGGACGCCGCCGGCGGCGAGGCCCCGTGCGATGTCGACCCCCGCGCGGGTCAGCGTTTCGTGATTGTGTTCGGAGTTGGTGCCCATACCTGCTCTACGCAGGTCGGCGCGGCGGGGTTCAGGTGCTCGACGACTGGAAGGTCGAGTACAGGCCGTAGAGGGCGAATGCGGACGCGCCGACGGTGAGGCCGAGGTCGGTAAGTCGCAGCCGGCCGACACGTGCGGCGAAGCGTGGATAGACCACGAAGACGATGAGCTGGCTCAGCCACAAGGCTGCCATGGACGGTCTGAGCAGGTCTATGTAGATGCGCTCCGGGTCGATCAACGTGAGCGGGGCACTTGCGACCAGGACGACCGCGAGTGCGGCCACGATGTGCCGAACTGGTCGTGCGGTGATCGCGTGTACCAGGCGGCTCAGGGCGAGGAATTCGACGAGCATGACGCCGGCCGTGCTGGCCGCGACGCCGACCCCGACCGCGACCGCGAGCGCGCGTCCGGAGAACACCTGCGCGACCGCGGCGCCGGGGATCGGCGCGCGGGTGAACGCGGGGTTGGCGGCGAGCGGGTACACCGTGGCGGTCACCGCGGCCGCGGTGAGCAGGTAGCCGCCGACCAGGCCGCGGCGAATGGTGCGTGCCGGTCGCCGCACCTCACCGCCCAGGAAGACCGGCAGGCTGCCGCACACGTAGAGCAGGGCGACCTGTCCGGACGCGCGGGCGACACCGGGGGAGCCGGCGGGGAGCGAGAACGCATCCGACGAACCCCCGTGGCCGGCGCTGACCACGGCGAGCGCGGCCAGGACGATCAGTTGGCCGCCGGCGAGCGCGCCGAGGGTGGCCAGGGTTGCGGTCCGCCCGGCGAGCATGACGCCGGCGAGCACGACGGGGATGGCCACCTCGAGCGCGGGCTGGTAGGTCCGGATCCAGGGCAGCACGGCGGGCAGCGTGTCGTACACGATGGCCGTGGTCGTATAGACCAGGTACAGCAGGTAGCTGGCGATCCACAGGCCGGCCTGCGCCAGCGCCAGTCGTCGTCCGCCCCCTGCGACGACGTAGTCGTAGAGGCCACCGGCGCCGGCGACGTGACGCGCGAAACGCAACCACACCAGCAGCGGCACGGCAAAGGCGGCCGAGCCCGCCACGGTCACCAGCCCGGCCGACCCTGCGACGTCGGCGACGATGCTCGGTACGTAGACCGCCGCGAGCGCCAGCGGGCCGCCGAGCGAGGCGATGACCACGCCGAGGAACGGCAGCCGGCCGATCAGGTGTTGCGGAGCGCCCGGCACCGCTCGTGCCGGGCGCTCCGAACCGGTCGATGCCAGGTCGGCGTCGGTGGGCATCGGGGTCTAGCCCCACCCACCGCCCCCGCTGCCGGACGACGACGAAGAGCTTCCGGACGGCGTCGACGAGCTTCCGGACGACGTCGACGAGCCGCTGCCCGTGATGGGTGAGCCCGAGGGAGCCAGCAGCCACCACTTCGCACCGAAGTTGTTGCTGCCCTGACCGTTCGTGTCACCTGCTGCGGTGTCGCCCTTGTAGTAGTAGAGCGGGTGTCCCGCGTAGGTGACCTGCTTGGTGCCGTCGGTGCGGGTGATCGTCGTCAGCTTGGCCGTGGTGACACTTCCTGACGCGTGCACGGCGCCCGTGGTCGTGAGCGGCGGCCAGTAGCCGGTGCAGGCTCCCGAGCAGTTGGACTTCGACGCGGTGTCCGACGCGAACATGTAGAGCGTCTTTCCGGCCGAGTCGGTGAGGAAGGTGCCCATCGGCCCGCTGTGGGCGACCACCGTCGTCGCGGTTCCGGCGCCACTTCCGCCGGCCGACGCGGTGCCCGCCACATTGGTCGAACCGCTACCCCCCGAGCTGCCGTTGCTGCAGGCGCTGGCCAGCAGCATCAACGCACCGGCTGCACCGACCAGTTTGGCTGTTCGGCCGAACCCGGCATGCGAATCGATCTTCATCGGTGATCGTCTCCTTTCGCCCGCTGGCCGGCAGATCGTCGCCACACGCGGGACATCAGAAGACACGTGGCAACCGGCCGGACGGTTCAGCCGGGGTGCGAGGCCAGCCCGTCACCCCAGCGCGGGTGGCCCTGCGTCGATGCGCCGCAGTACCGGCTCGGCCCGGTAGTGGTCGGGGTTGGTCTGCACCTCGCGCTCGTCCCACCACGTGGCGCCGGCCTCCTGCAGCGGCCCGACCAGATGTCCCGCGTTCCTGGGGTCGCTGGCGCCGCCGACGATCAGGTCGAAGGGTTCGTCCGTCCGGTCGGCGCGCTCGCGGGCGATGAATGCGGCGAGCTCGCGCACCTCGTCCGGCGACGGGGCCTGGCCATGGCGCGCCGATTCGAACAGCGGCACCGCGCCGTCCCACCGGGCGGCGCGGCGCATCGGTCGCCGGTTGGGCCAGTAGCCGGCGATCCACACCGGCGGTCGGGGCTGTTGGACGGTCGGTGGCAGCAGGACGGTGTCGCGCACCCGGTAGTGCCTCCCGTCGTGGTCGACCGTCTCGCCGGACCAGTAGCGCGTCAGCAGGTCCAGCCCCTCGTCGAGCCGCTCGGCGAGCACGACCGGATCGGCGGTGTCGCCGAAGCTCGCGAACTCGTCCTCGATGGGGCCGCCGAGCCCGGCGCCGAAGATCACCCGTCCGCCGGACAGTGCGTCGAGCGTGGCGACCTGGCGCGCCAGCTGTTCCGGACGGCGCCGGGCCACCGGCGTCACGAGCGTGCCCAGGCGCAGCCGCGAGGTCGCCAGCGCTGCGGCCGTCAGCAGCATCCACGGGTCGCCGAACGGCTGGCCCGCCCGCCGGCGCTTGTCGTGGACGACGTGATCCCAGACGAACAGGGCGTCCCACCCGGCTGCCTCCGCCGCCGTCGCCACCTTCGCGACCGTCCGGGCGTCGGCGAAGTCGCCGAAGTTGGGAATGTTGATCGAGTAGCGCACCGGCCAGTTCTACCCGATCGGCCCCGGCGTGCGGAACGATGCCGCCATGGCAAGCAGCGTCAACGCTGCGGCCGAGATCCCGAGATTACCCGAGCGATTCGCTGTTATAAGCGCTGCGGCTTCGTCGAGGAAGGGCGCGAGCGAGAGGCGGTTCGGGTGGACGGCCGCTGGCACGACGATGTGATCATGGGAGTTGTGGAGCACGAGTCCGGACGGGAGTGACCGATCCGTGCGTGTTCGACTCGCTGATGTCTGACGGCGCGGCGCGGACGACGAGCCCTTGTCGCCTTGCAGCGGCCCTGACCTGACGGGCTCCGCAGACCGTCCTACAGCTGTACTACAGTCTCGGCACCTCAACCGTCCGGCTCGGCCGCCGGCTGATGACGCCGATCGAGTGCGGGTGCAGGCTCGCCCGGGCGCGCTGTCCGAACGGCGTCCAATTCCGTGCACGATCAGCGTTCGCGTGCTCGCGCCGTGCCGCCGAGCGTTCGTAGGAACCCATCACCCAGCCGTTGAGCCTGCCGGTGACAACGAACGCGGTGGAGGTCGCGCCCGCCCGTGCATCGCGCGACAGGATTGCGGCCGTTCTCGCGACCGGTCTGGCGGTGGTGCGGCGCCGGTCCTAATCTCTGTCACGGAAGACATCTCGGAGGGATCGTGACTCGGTCGCGGATCGTTGTCGTCATGTGGGTCGCGGCGGTGACGCTCGCTGCGTTCGTCGTCCCGGCGCCGGCCGTGGCCGCGCGCGCAACGGTCCACTCGTGCGGTCACGACTTCCTGACCGTCCCCCCGGTCGCGCCCGCTCGCGTGGCGCATCCGCCCAAGGGGCTCGCACCGCCGCCGGGCGTGCGCGACGGGAACGGTCTCGCTTTCTGGGCGATGGCCTCGATTTCGACCTCTGCCGGCCCACGGCATGTCGGCTACGAGGTACTCGCCGCGCCGACCGGATCTGCCTGCGCCGGCCTCGGCTACTACGAGGACGACATCTCCTACGCGACCTTCTGGTCGAAGACCGACCCGTCCCGCGCCGTGACTGCCCGCTTCGGCTTCGGCCAGGGCGGGTTCTCGGCGATCTGCGCCTACCTGGCGGCGGCCGGACGCACCGCGGCGGCCAAATCGCTGGCGCGCACGTTCCGCATGACCCTCGCGCAGTGCCGCAAGGACACTGCTGACCTTCCTGCGTCGGCACATGCGCGCGGCGTGCGTCTGCGTGCGCCGAACTCCGCCCCGTTCGCTGTGATCGTCAAGGCGCCGACGGGCAGCGAGTCGACCCCGTCCCGAGTCACTGCCAGCGGCCAGTTCACGCGCGGGCGCAAGACCACGACTCCGACACTGTCGGTGGCACTCGTGCGCTACACCGGGTTGCGAGGGTTCGTGTCGCCCCAGTCCTACGACTGCTCGCTGCCTGCGGCGAAACGCTCCATCTGCCTGCGCGGCATCCGCGCGTTCGTCGCCGAGACGCTGATCACCAGCTTCCGCTGGAGCCGCACCGCCGCCGACACGGCCGCACGCAAGGTCGTCCGCGCCTTCGGCTGACAGATCGATCTTTGCGGCATCCCGGACGACTCGCACGTAACGGCCGCCATATCACTGTCTTTCATCATCACGGGTGGCTCTGGTCGTTGCATCGACCGTGGCGACAACTCCGAGCCAGGCGAGCACGCCCGACCCGACGGCCGCCCGCGCGCACTGCTCGCCCGGCGACCCGGTCTACTACCCCGACCACACCACGTGCACCTGGGTCGTCACGGACCTGGCCGACCCCTCGTCGGTGCCGACCGGTGACCTGGTCAGCGACAGCGACGGCAAGGTGTTCGCCACGCTGCGCAACGGCAGGTACAGCAACGACTACCTCGGCGACCCGCCTGACGTCCACTACGTACGAGCTGCGGCCGACCGCGACCGACCTGCACTGCCCACAGTCGTGGCCGGCCGGATTGCCGATCACGTGCAGCATCACCGTCTCGGACATCAGCCCGGCGGCGGGTGACGCCACGGGCCCGCCCGCGACGGTGTACCTGCAGGACGCCGACGATCCGTCGGTGTCGACGAGCTGCACGATCGCCTCCGGTGAAACCGGGCCGCGATGTGCGCGCTGCACTTCCACGCCGAGGAGAATCCCGGCACGGTCCACCACCTGACCGCGAACGCGGTCGTCGACCGCAACTACGGCTACCTCGATTCGAGCGGCACCACCACGATCGACGTGGGTCCGCTCGGCACCGGCAGCCTGACCCCGTCGGTGACGGGCCTGTCCGGCTCGCCGCTGTACTACGAGCAGGCGCCGATGCGGGTGACCCTGATTCCGCCGGACGGTCAGTCGTCGGCTCTTGGCTGACGTGCACGCCGAACGGACCGAAACCCTGGTGGGCGCTTGCGTCCGGTCGGCACCTTCGTGGGCAGCACCGCCCCGAACATGGGGGGCTTCGACCAGTACGGCAATCACATCGACCTGAAGTCCCAGCGCGGCAGGTGGGTGCTGATGGCGATCGGTCCGCTCCGGTGCCCAGCTGGCCAGGCGCAGGAGCGCGGGCTGGAGAGCCTGACCCAGCACCTGCGTGGGGCGCACGTCCCGTTCACCGCGCTGACGATGGCGTACGCGAACCTGCACAACCGGCCGATGCAGCCCGGCGACGCCGAGGACTTCGCGCGAGGCCTCGGCTCGTGGTCGCCGGTCATCGGATCCGCGCGCTGGCCGTGGATCCGTCGCGTCTACGCGATGTCCGAGCGGTACAGCGACGCCCCGGTCGAGCAGGGCGGCACCCCGGCCACCCCGCAGCCCGAGCGGGGCGTGCCCGTCGATGTGATCATCTCGCCCAGCGGCCTGGTGAGCTTCATCAGCATCGGCCAGGTCGACCTGAACCTCGTCCAGCGGGCCCTGCACC
>DATBTJ010000035.1:0-34601 GCA_036559305.1 Jatrophihabitans sp. | reverse complement strand
CTACAGCCGCCGTCTCGGGCGAGCATGGCCAGGCGTTGTTGTTCGCTGAACAGCCGCTGCTTGTCGGAGTAGGCGAGGATGCCGCGCGTCTTGGAGAGCAGGACGAGGATGGCTCGGGCTTCCGGGTCGAGCCAGCGCTTGGCCAGGCTGACCGGGACGGGGTAGCCGTGGCCGGTGGTCGCCACGCCGGTGTCGGTGGCGAAATCCTGCACCGCCATCGACAACACCACCGTGGTGGTGACACCGCCGGCGTTCGGGAGCCGGCCGGAGCCGAACGCCACCTTCAGCGCGGTCAACAGCGCGTCGTGGCGACGCTGGCCGGGGGTGCGCGGATCCCGCGCCCCGTCCTGGGCCGGTGCGGGTTTGCCGAGGGTGTCGAAACCGGTCTCGACGTACTCCGCGGCCTCAGCGGTCAGGTGCACGATCAGCACACCGGACCCGTCCGGGAACCGCCGCAGCTCCGCGCTGCGGCGCCGGGCAGCCCGCTCGTGATCGCCCAGCACACCGTTCTGATCCAACGCTGCCGACACCCGCTTCGCGTGGCGCCCCAGAGTTTCCGGATCGTGCTGCTCGGCGAAGTCGAGCAGCACATGCTCCACGGCGGCAACACCTCCCCGGTCATGCTGCACCGCGGCGACACCGCCGCAGCCAGCCGCACCTTCGCCGCCGCCTCACCCGCACTCACATTCAACAGCTGCCGCAGAAACTGCACCGCACTCTTACAACCATGCACCTGCGCCAACCCCGCCGGGACACCTGATCGACCAAGCCGATCAGCCGCACCTCAGCCTCATGCTGCACCCGAAGCTCCGCCCGCATCCCCTCCACGACCTGGGCATCGGTCAGCAACTCGAGCGAGTCACCCACCAATACGTCCACATGTTCGATAGTACGCCTTTCCAGGGAAGGCAAACAAGAGAATCCGCAGATATATCTGAGGATCTGAACGCAAAGCGAGGCCGGCCGCGCAACCCGACCCAGCGCCAGACGTCCTCCGTCGCCGCGTCTTTCCAAGCGCAACCCGAACTCGACGTCACTGCACCGTCGAGCGCCGCAGGAGCCACATCACGCGGCGACAGAGATCCAGCCAGCCGGCAGCGGAACCCGACCTAGCCCAAAGGCTCCCGTCGCCGCGCCTTTCCTTGCGACACCGCCGGTCAGTGGCCCGCCATGTCGTCCATGCCCACCGCGCTCGTCGGGGTCAGGCGCAGCAGATACTCACCGACGACGGCGTTGCGGCTGCCGTACTCGTCAGCCAGCGCATCGCCCATGTACCGACGCGCGATGGCGATCGAGTGGGGGAGCATCGCGGCCGGGTCGGTCTCGATCGTCACCGTGCCCTCGACGGCTGCGAACGCGTACGGGGGCCGCTCGAGGTCGACGGTCAGCGCAGCGCGCGGATCGCGGCGCAGCGTACGGCCCTTCACGGTGTCGCTGTTGGTCATGAACAGCAGGTCGGCGCGACGTGCGGTCGCCCGTCGGCACGAACGGTCGCGAGCTTGCCGGTGCGGGTGCCCTCGGCGAGAAACTCGTAGACCCGCTCACGGCTCATTGGTGTTGGCATGGGTCCAGTGTCCGAAATCGCTGGGGAACGGCGGGGGAGTGCCGCCGAAGGCCGGGCAACGCACCTGGTGGTCGCACCACTCGCACAGCCGCCCCGGACTGGGCCGGAAGTCGCCGCTGCGGGTGGCCTGCTCGATGGCGGACCAGATCGCCAGCACGGTGCGCTCGAAGCGGACGAGCTCCTCGGCGTCGGGAGCGTAGGACAGCGTGTCGGTGTCGGCGAGATACATCAGGCGCAGCTGGCGAGGGACGATCCCGCGGGTGCGCCACAGCACCAGCGCGTAGAACTTCATCTGGAACAGCGCCTTGGCCTCGAACGCTTCGCGGGGCGTGGCGCCGGTCTTGTAGTCGACGACCCGGAGGTCGCCGTCTGCGTTCTCGTCGATCCGGTCGACGTAACCGCGCAGCCGCAGGCCGTCGACCACCACCTCGACGAGCAGCTCGCGGGCGGCCGGTTCGAAGCGCGACGGATCCTCGAGGGCGAAATAGTTGCCGAGCAGCTCGGACGCGGATGCGAGCCACTCGCCGAGGTCGGGGTCGTCATCAGCGCCGAACAGGGCCGCGATGTCGGGGTCGGCGGCGGCGAGGTCACGCCACACGTCCGGCAGCAACCTGCGGGCGGCCGCGAGGGTGCGTTCGGCCCGGGGCAGGTCGAACAGCTGCTCGAGCACGGCGTGCACCATGGTTCCGCGCACGGCGACCCGCGAGGGCGTCTCGGGAAGCCGGTCGATCGTGCGGAACCGGTACAGCAGCGGGCAGGACTTGAAGTCGGCGGCGCGCGACGGCGACAACGAGCCGAGCACGACCGGCGGCAGCGGCTGCTCGGCGTCGGCCATGCGATCCACCACATCCGTCATGCGATCGACACTAAGTACCGGGTCCGACACTTTCCGGCTGCGACACGGCGGCTCAGGGCGAGCCGAAGCGGCCGGCCGGCCAGTAGATGAGGAACGCCTCGCCGACCACGTTGCTGATCGGCACCATCCCGAACTGCCGGCTGTCCTCGGAATCGCAGCGGTTGTCGCCCATCACGAACAGCCGGTGCTTCGGCACCTTCCAGCTGCTCTTGCCGGTCTCCGGAAGGGTGCCGCGCCTGCACTCGTGGTTGACGTAGGGCTCGTCCAGCCGCTGGCCGTTGACGAAGACGTGGCCCCTGAGCAGCGTCAGCTTGTCCCCGGGGACACCGATCACCCGCTTGATCAGGTCCGAGTCGTTGACGTGCCAGTTCGACGGCTTGCTGAACACGACGATGTCGCCGCGCCGCGGGTCGTGGAAGTAGTAGGCGATCTTCTGGACCAGCACGTGGTCGTTGTTGCAGTTGGGGCAGCCGTGCAGCGTCGGCTCCATCGACGCGGACGGGACGTAGAACGGTTCCACCACCCAGGTCCGCAACGCCAGCGCGGCCGCCACGATGACCACCACGGTGACGACCAGGTTGCGCACGGTGCGCACCCAGCCGGGCAGGCCGCGCCGCGGCCGCTTCTCCTTGGGCTTGTCGGCCTTCGGTTCGGCCTTGGGCTTGTCGTCGTTCTTGGCCGGGCTTTCCGGCTCGACCTTCGACTCGACCTTCGCCTCGGGCTTGCCGTCGTCGGGGTTCGGCTGCGCCGCGGCCTCGGGCTCGGGGTCGGGCTGTGACTCAGCCTCGGGCTGCGACTCGGTTGCCGGCTCAGCGGTCGCGGTGGACGTCGCCGCAGCCGTGGCGGCCCCGGCCGGCCCGGCGTCCTGGTCGTACCTCAGCGGCGAGTCGGCCGACGGGCGCGGGCGATGGCGACGCGGTTGCGGCCCAGCCGCCGGCTCGTCCGCCGGTTGCTGTTCCTGCACCGCCTCCGACGCCGGCTCCTCGACCCTGCCGGCGTCGGTCGTCGCCTGCTCGGTGTCGCTGCGGAAACTGGCCACGCGCTGGGCCAGGTCCTCGCTGCGCCGATGCAGTTCGGCCAGCCGTGCGGACACCTCACCGCCGTCCGCCCCAGCCACTGCGTCCCCGCTCGCCGCGCCCTGCTCGTCTGCCACCGCCGTACCGTAACCGGAATCCATCGACCGCGCGCTGCGTACAGTCCCGACCATGAACGGCGACCCGCGACGCGGCCGGCCGGCGGTCCGCATCCGGATGCTGCACCTCGGCAAATTCTTCGGCGTACCGCTGTACTTCGCGCCGTCCTGGCTGCTCATCGCCGCGCTGCTCACCGCGAGCTACGGCCCGTTCGTCGAGCAATCCGTCCCGGGCATCTCGGCGAGCTCGGCCTACCTGCTCGCCTTCGCCTACACCGTGCTGTTCGCATTCTGCGTGCTCGCACACGAGCTCGGCCACACCGCGGTCAGCCTGCTGCTGCACCACCCGGTGCGGCGCGTCGTGATCTTCCTGCTGGGCGGGGTGTCCGAGATCGAGCGCGAGCCGGACCGGCCGCGCGACGAGTTCCTGATCGCCGTCGCCGGACCACTGACCTCGGTGCTGCTCGCCGGTCTGGCCGGCCTCGGCTACCGGGTCACCGCCCACGACTCGATGCTCGGCGTGCTGCTTCTGCTGCTGACCTGGGCCAACGCCGTGGTGGTCGTGTTCAACGTGCTGCCGGGCCTGCCGCTCGACGGCGGTCGGCTGGTGCGCGCAACCGTGTGGGCGCTCACCAAGTCGCGCCTGACCGGGACGCGCATCGGCGCCTGGGCCGGCCGGGTCATCGCGATCGGCGTGTTGGCCCTGTTCCTCGTGGTCAACAGCGCCGGTCTCGACGTGTTCTACACCCTGGTCGGGGTGGCGCTCGCCGCTTACCTGTGGGCTGCCGCGGGGGCGTCGCTGAAGCATGCGCAGGTGCTCGACCGGGTGCCACAGTTGGAGCTCGAGCGGCTGCTGCGTCCCGGCCTGCTCGTGCCCGGAGACCTGTCGGTCGACGCCGCGCTGCGCCGGCTGTGGGAGGGCAACGCGCGCGGGCTCGTCCTGGTCGACGCCTTCGACCGGCCGGCCGCGATCGTCGACGAGGCGCGTGTCACCGCGGTCGCGCCGGAGCGGCGGGCGTGGGTGCCGCTGCGCGAGGTCGCCCGCCCGCTCGTGGACGGGTTGGTACTGCCTCGCGGGCTCACCGGCGAGCAACTGATCGACGCCGTCGAGAAGACTCCGGCCAGTGAATACCTGATCGTCGATCCGGACGGTGCACCGGCCGGCATCCTGGCGACGGCAGACCTTGCGGCAGCCTTACGGGCATGACGACGACAGGAGCGCCCGGGTCAGGGCCGTTCCGGGCGGGCGAGCGCGTGCAACTGACCGACCCGAAGGGCCGGTTGCACACGGTCACCCTCGAGCCGGGCAAGCAGTTCCACACCCACCGCGGCGCGATCGAGCACGACGCCCTCATCGGCGCTCCGGAGGGCAGCGTGGTCGGCTCGACGGCCGGCACGCTCTATCTCGCGCTGCGCCCGCTGCTGGTGGACTTCGTGCTCTCGATGCCCCGCGGCGCGGCGGTGATCTATCCCAAGGACGCCGCTCAGATCATCGCGATGGGCGACATCCACCCGGGCGCCACGGTGCTGGAGGCAGGCGCCGGTTCGGGGTCGCTGACCTGCGCGCTGCTGCGCGCCGTGGGGCCGTCCGGACGGGTAATCTCCTACGAGCTGCGCGAGGACCACGCGCAGGTCGCCGAGCGCAACGTGATGACCTTCTTCGGCGAGCGTCCGACGAACTGGGAACTGCGCCTGGGCGACGCGGCAGACCACCCGCAGAGCGAATCGGTCGACCGGGTGATCCTCGACATGCTCAGCCCGTGGGAGGTGCTGCCGGCCATGGCACCGGCGCTGCACCCGGGCGGCGTGCTCATCGGCTACGTCGCGAGCACCACGCAGCTGTCCCGCCTGGTCGAAGCACTGCGCGAGTTCGGTGGGTTCACCGAGCCGGCGGCATGGGAGTCGTTCGTGCGCGGGTGGCACGTCGTGGGCCTGGCCGTGCGCCCGGAACACCGCATGATCGGCCACACCGCGTTCCTGGTCAGCGCGCGCCGGCTCGCGCCGGGCGTCTCCGCACCGCCCCGGCAGCGCCGCCCCGCCAAATCCTGACGAGTTGTCCGTGTGTCGCGCCAACATGTCAGCGCGACACACGGACAACTTGTCAGGCGGAGGCGTCGGGGCCCGCCACCTCGACGTCGTCGGTGGCACGGACGACGTGGATGCAGTCGCCCGGGCACTCCTTGGCCGAGCTGATGACGTCCAGGCGCAGCCCCTCCGGCACCTCGGCGCGCTCGCCGGCGGCCGCGAGAAGGTCCCCGCCCGCGCCGTTCTTGACGTAGGCAAGGCCGTCGATGTCGAACTCGAACACCTCCGGCGCGTACTGCACGCACAAGCCGTCGCCGGTGCACAGTTCCTGGTCGATCCAGACCTGTAGTGGCTCGGTCACGAACACCACCCTAATTGCCCGCTCCGGCACTCTGCGCTGTGTAGGGTGAGTTCTCGCGAACACTCCACGGAACCTGGAGGTGCCGCAATGGCTCCCGAGCCGCGCGAACCGCAATCCGGACAGCGTCCGAACGACGATCCCGACGCGCGCCGCCGCGCCGCCTTCCTCGAGCAGGAAGTCGAGCTGCTCAGGGCAAAGGTCGCCGATTCCCCGCGTCACATGCGCATGCTCGAGGACCGCCTTGCCGAGACGCAGGCCCGCCTGGCCGCGCTCAACGACCGCAACGACCGGCTGTCCCAGACCCTCCGCGAGGCCCGCGACCAGATGGTCGCGCTGAAGGAGGAGATCGACCGGCTGGCCCAGCCGCCGAGCGGGTACGGCGTGTTCCTCGAGGCCTTCGCCGACGGCACCGTCGACATCTTCACCTCCGGACGCAAGCTGCGCGTGGCGGTCTCGCCCGAGGTCGTGGTCGACGACCTGCGGCACGGCCAGGAGGTCATGCTCAACGAGGCGATGAACGTGGTCGCCGCGCGCGGCTTCGAGCGGGCCGGCGAGATCGTGATGCTCAAGGAGCTGCTCGACGGCGGCGACCGGGCGCTGGTGGTCGGCCACACCGACGAAGAGCGCGTGGTGCACCTCGCCGACATCCTGCGCGCGGCCCCGCTGCGCGCCGGCGACTCGCTGCTGATGGACACCCGCTCGTCCTATGCCTATGAGCGCATCCCGAAGAGCGAGGTCGAGGAACTCATCCTCGAAGAGGTTCCTGACATCGACTACGGCGACATCGGCGGGCTCACCTCGCAGATCGAGGCGATCCGCGACGCCGTCGAGCTGCCGTTCCTGCACGCCGACCTGTTCCGCGAGCACCAGCTGCGCCCGCCGAAGGGCATCCTGCTCTACGGCCCGCCCGGCTGCGGCAAGACGCTGATCGCGAAGGCGGTCGCGAACTCCCTCGCCAAGCAGGTGCAGCGGGTCGGCGGCGATGAGAAGGTGACGTCCTACTTCCTGAACATCAAGGGCCCGGAGCTGCTGAACAAGTACGTCGGCGAGACCGAGCGACACATCCGCCTGGTGTTCCAACGCGCCCGCGAGAAGGCCTCCGAAGGCACGCCGGTCATCGTCTTCTTCGACGAGATGGACTCGATCTTCCGTACCCGCGGTTCGGGTGTGTCCTCCGACGTCGAGAACACGATCGTGCCGCAGCTGCTCAGCGAGATCGACGGCGTCGAGGGCCTGCAGAACGTCATCGTCATCGGCGCGTCCAACCGCGAGGACATGATCGACCCGGCGATCCTGCGTCCGGGCCGACTGGACGTGAAGATCAAGATCGAGCGTCCGGACGCCGAAGCAGCCCGGGACATCTTCAGCAAGTACATCCTGCCCGGCCTGCCGATCCACCCGGACGACCTGGCCGAGCACGGCGGCGACACCGACGCCACAGTGGGCGCAATGATCCAGCACACTGTCGAGCGCATGTACACCGAGACCGAAGAGAACCGGTTCCTCGAGGTCACCTACGCCAACGGTGACAAGGAGACGCTGTACTTCAAGGACTTCAACTCCGGCGCGATGATCCAGAACATCGTCGACCGCGGCAAGAAGATGGCGATCAAGGACCTGCTGACCACCGGCCAGCGCGGGCTTCGACTGCAGCACCTGCTCGCCGCGTGCGTCGACGAGTTCCGCGAGAACGAGGATCTCCCGAACACGACCAACCCCGACGACTGGGCGCGGATCTCCGGCAAGAAGGGCGAGCGGATCGTTTACATCCGCACGCTCGTGTCGGGCGCCAAAGGGTCCGACACCGGACGGTCGATCGACACGATCGGCAACACCGGCCAGTACCTGTAGGCGGCGGTCGGCGCAGTCGCGCGCGATGCGGGACGGACGGTTCAGGCGAACAGCTCCGCGACTCGGCGCCAAGCTTGATCAATAAGGGCGCTCACCCTGCCACTAGCGCTAGGCTGCGCGCCATGGGAGTCGTCATCACGATCGTCGTCATCGTCGTCGTCGTGTTGCTGATCGTCTGGGTGATCGCCGGGTACAACAAGCTCATTCGCAACCGCAACGCCTACAAGAACGCCTTTTCCCAGATCGACGTTCAGCTGCAGCGCCGCTTCGACCTGATCCCGAACCTGGTCGAGACGGCGAAGGCGTACATGGCGCACGAGCGCCAGACCCTCGATTCGGTCACGCAGGCGCGCGGTGCGGCAATGCAGGGGCTGGACGCGGCGAAGGCCAGCCCGGGCGATCCGGCCGCGATGGCCAAGCTCGCCCAGACCCAGGGGGCGTTGACCGCCGCGCTGGGACGGTTCACCGCGGTCGCCGAGGCCTACCCCGACCTGAAGGCCAGCCAGAACATGCAGCAGCTGACCGAGGAGCTGTCCTCGACCGAGAACCGGGTCGCCTTCAGCCGGCAGGCCTACAACGACTCGGTGAACCAGTTCAACAACAGCCGCGAGGTCTTTCCGACCAGCGTGCTGGCCGGCATCTTCAACTTTTCCCCAGCCGCGCTGTGGGAGATCGGCCCGGAGCACCCGGAGGCCCGCGAGGCGCCGAAGGTGCAGTTCTGATCGGTGGCCGGTTCACCGCAGGCCGTCGACTTCTTCGCGCGCCAGCATGCCGCCCGGGGGACATCGGTCAAGCTCGTCAGCCTGTTCGTGCTGGCCGTGGTGTGCATCGTGGTGGCCATCGACCTCGTCGTCCTGCTCGTCACGACCGGTAGCGGGTCGACCGGATCGATCGTCAGCTGGCTGATCGTCGCCACCGTGGTCACCGTGCTGGTCATCAGCGGCGGCACGCTGTCGAAGCTGATCGCGCTGCGCGCCGGGGGAGTGGCAGTGGCGCGGTCGGTCGGCGCCGTGCCGGTCGATCCGAGCACGTCCGACCCGCAACTGCGCCGCTACATCAACGTGGTGGAGGAGATGTCGATCGCGTCCGGGATACCGGTGCCCCGGCTGTTCGTGCTCGAGAGCGAGGACGGCATCAACGCCTTCGCCGCGGGCTACACCCCGGCCGACGCCGCGGTCACCATCACCGCCGGGGCGCTGCACCAGCTCAACCGCGACGAGCTGCAGGGCGTCATCGCGCACGAGTTCAGCCACGTGCTCAACGGCGACATGAAGCTCAACCTGCGGCTGATCGGGTTGCTGAACGGCCTGCTGCTGCTCGGCCTGGTGGGCTTGCGGATCCTCGCGTTCGGCGGCGGGCGCGGCCGCGACCGGGACAGCTCGGCCGCCCCGGTCCTGGTGTTCGCCATCGCGGCGCTGATCCTCGGCTTCATCGGCCAGTTCTTCGCCGGCCTGATCAAGGCCGCGGTGTCGCGCCAGCGCGAGTGGCTCGCCGACGCGTCCGCGGTGCAGTTCACCCGGCAGAGCAGCGGTCTGGCGGGCGCCCTGAAGAAGATCGCCGGGGTGTCCAGCGGGTCGGCGTTACGGGACGCGCACGCCGAGAAGCAGATCAACCACATGCTCTTCGGCGAGGGCAAGAAGTCGGTTAGCTCGCTCTGGGCGACCCATCCGCCGCTGATCGAGCGGATCGCGGCGCTCGAACCCGGTTTCGACGCCGCCGCCGAGCGCGCCGTACAGCAGCAGTACCGCGACACCGTTCCCGACGGGATGGCCGAGGATGTGCAGCGCGGGTTGGTCGGCTCCGCGATCGCCGCGCCGGCGCCGCGGGTGCAGGTGACGCCGAGCGCGGTCGTGGCCCGGGTCGGCACGTTCGCCCCGGAGGATCTGGCCCGGGGGGCAGCGCTGTCCGCGCAGCTCGACCCGCAGGTACGCCAACTGGCCGCTCAGCCGAGCACGGCGGTGCCGCTCGTGCTGGCGCTGCTGCTCGACCGGTCCGCGCCGGTGCGCGACCGACAGCTCGCCCTGATCAGCGATCAGGTCTGGCCCGGCGTCGCCGCGGCGGCCGCGGACCTGTTCCCGACGGCGTCGGCCGTCCCGCCGTTGTTGCGGTTGCCGGTCGTCGCGATCGCCCTGCCGGTCGTCGTCGGCCGGCCCGCGTCGGCGCTGGACCGCGTGCTCGCCGTGCTGGACGGGCTGATCCGCGCCGACGGCACCGTCACCGTGTTCGAGTACTGCCTTACCCGCCTGGTCGCGGGCTACGTGCGCGACGCGCTGTCACCCGCCGACCGGGCCCGGGCCGGACACGCCACGATGAATCAGGTCCAGGACGCCGCGACGACCCTGCTCGCCGTTGTCGCGGCCGCCGGCCACGCCGACCACGCCGACGCCGAGCGTGCCTTCGCTGCCGGCATCGCCACGCTCGGGCTGCCGACCCGGCCGTTCCGTCCGCCCACCGACTTCGCAGCCGCCCTCGACGCGGTCTGGGCCCCGCTGAACGGGCTCGACCCGCGGGACAAACGCCCGGTCGTCGCGGCGCTCGTCGCCGCGGCCAACGCCGACGGCGTGCTCGCCGTCAGCGAGGCCGAACTGTTGCGCACCGCCTGCGCACTGCTGCACTGCCCGCTGCCGGCGATGCTCAGCTGAGGAGGGACATGCGTTCGTCTGCCCCGCCTGCCGCGCCCCGCTGGATGCGGGCCGGGCAGGCCGTGCTCGCCGCCCTGCTGGTCGCCTACCTGATCTGGACGATCCCCGGCGTACGGCCGCACCCCGCGTTCGTCGTGGCGTTCGACGCAGTGCTGCAGGGCAGCTGTTACCTGATCACCGCCGTGCTCGCGGTGCTCGCTGCCGTGCGGGTACGGCCGACCCGCAGCTGGTGGCTGGTCTGTGCCGCGATGTGCCTGCGCGCCGTGGGATTCACGCTCGCCCTGACCTTTCGCAGTGTCGGACACCCGCTGCCGTTTCCCTCCGTCGCCGACGCGGCATGGGTGCTGTCGACCCTGTGCCTGATCGGCGCCGTCGTGCTGCGGATCGCCGAACGCGCCCCGCGGCTCGGTGTGCTCGTCGTGCTCGACGGGCTGGCGCTGTCGCTGGTCGCACTCGGGGTGGCGTTCGTGGTGCTCGCGCGGCCGATCGACACCCTCCGGCACGAAGGCGTGTCGCGCAGCGAGATCATCACCAACATCGGCTACCCGGTGCTCGACACGGTCCTGCTGGTCGCCGCGGCGGCGCTGGTCACCCTGGTGCGCCTGCGGCTGCGACCCGCCGAGGTGCTGCTCGTTGCCGGTTGCGCCGCGTTCACCGCCGTCGACTACGTCTACGTCGTGCTGCTCACCGAGGGCAGGTGGCACCCGGGCTCACTGCTGTCGTCGTTCTCCCTCGTCGCGACCGCGGCGCTGGCGCTGTCGATCGTTCTCGCGCCCGCACGGGGCTTCCCGACCACCCGACGGGTCGGGCAGGCTCCGCCGCGCCCGACCGAGCCGACTGTCGTCGTGCCCGCGGTGATCGCCGTCCTCGCGCTGGCCGGACTCGTCCACGCGGGTGTCGCCGACGCGACCGATTTGGCCTTCCCGATCTACGGGCTTGCGGCGGCCGTCGCCGTCCTGCGCGGCGTGTTGACCATCGAGGGCGATCGCCGCGAGGCAGGCGTCGTGATCGGCACCGCCCGCTCCGACCTGCGCCAGTTCTTCGCCCTCGTCGAGGCGTCCACCGACTTCATCGGCATCGCCGATGTCAGCGCGAACGTCGTCTACCTCAACCCGGCCGGGCGCCGGATGCTCGCGCTGGGCCCGGACGACGACATAACCGCCTTCACGGTCGGGCAGCTGCTCGGCAACCAGGGGGCCACCGAGCTGGACAACCGCTGGCCGGTGCTGCTGGAGCGAGGTAGCTGGCAGGGCGAGTCGACAATCGTCGCGACCGACGGCAGCGCCCCCATCCCGGTGGCGATCTCGTCGTTCGCGGTGCGCGACCCCGCAACGCACGAACCGGTCGCGGTCGCGACCGTCCAGCGTGACATCCGTGAACGGTTGCGGGCCGAGGCCGCGGTGCGCGACCTCGCCGACCAACGCGCCGCGCTGCTGGCCCGGCTGGTGCAGGCTCAGGAGGACGAGCGCGCCCGCATCGCCGCGGACGTCCACGACGACCCGGTGCAGGCCCTGGCCGCCGTCGACCTGCGCCTCGGCGTGCTGCGCCGGCGCGCCGCCGAGCAGGCGCCCGCGCTGGTCGAGGCGGTGGACATGGTGCACAGCACGGTGACGACCGCGACCGAGCGGCTGCGCCACCTGCTGTTCGATCTCGAGCCGCCGGCACGCGAGGCCGGGCTCGGCAACTCGCTGGCGGAGGTGGGCGACTTCGTCTTCGCCGGGACGCCCGTGCGCTGCGAGGTGACCGGCGACCGCGACCTCGCGCTGCCCGAGGCGGAGCTTGTCACCGCCTACCGCATCGCCAAGGAGGCATTGGTCAACGCGCGCAAGCACGCCGAGGCGCGCCGCGTGGTCGTCGACGTCGCCCGGACCGAGGACGGGGTGAGCGTCACGGTCTCCGACGACGGGCGCGGCATCACCGCGAGCGAGGAGCGCAGCGAGCGGCGGCGCGGCCACCTCGGCCTGCCCAGCATGCGCGACCGCGCAGCGGCCGCCGGCGGCACGCTCTCGGTGGGCCGGCGCGAGGGCGGCGGCACGCAGGTCCGGCTCTGGCTGCCGCTCGAGGTGGCGAGCTGATCCACACTGATCCGGGGCGATCCGGGCGATCCCGACGTGCCGACCCGCGGCGCCACCCCCGAGGCCGTAGCCTGAACTCGTGAGCGTCCGGCGAGTGATGGGCACCGAGGTCGAGTACGGCGTGAGCCTGCCCGGCCAACCCACGGCCAACGCCATGCTGCTCTCCGCGCAGGTGGTCAACGCCTACGCGAGCGCCCTGCCGGCCGGGCGCGCCCGCCGCGCCAGCTGGGACTTCGAGGAGGAGTCGCCGCTGCGCGACGCCCGCGGCTTCGACCTCGGCGGCAGTGGCACGGTGGCGCAGGAGTTCATCGACGCCGAAGAGGACACCGGGATGGCCAACGTCATCCTGCCCAACGGCGCGCGCCTGTACGTCGACCACGCCCACCCCGAGTACTCCAGCCCCGAGGTCACCAACCCCCTCGACGTCGTGCGCTGGGACAAGGCCGGCGAGCTGGTCATGCTCGACGCGGTGCGCCGCATCGCCGCCACGCCCGGCAGCACCGCGCCGATCAACCTGTACAAGAACAACACGGACAACAAGGGGGCCAGCTATGGGGCGCACGAGAACTACCTCTGCAGCCGCGACACCCCTTTCGCGAGCCTGGTACGACATCTCGTACCTTTCTTCGTCACGCGCCAGGTCATCACCGGCGCCGGTCGAGTCGGTCTCGGCCAGGACGGTCGCACCGCCGGTTTCCAGATCAGCCAGCGCGCGGACTTCTTCGAGGTCGAGGTCGGGCTCGAGACCACGCTGAAGCGGCCGATCGTCAACACCCGCGACGAACCGCACGCCGACGCCGACCGCTACCGCCGCCTGCACGTGATCATCGGCGATGCGAACCTCGCCGAGATCTCGACCTACCTCAAGGTCGGGACGGCCGCGCTGGTGCTGGCGATGATCGAGGCCAACTTCCTCGCTGACGACCTGGCCATCGCCCAGCCGGTGCGCGAGCTGCACCTGGTCAGCCACGACCCGTCGCTGCAGCACACCATCGCGCTCGCGGACGGCCGCACCATCACCGCGCTCGACCTGCAGGGTGAGTACCTCGACCGCGCCCGCAAGTTCGTCGACGACCGGCAGGGCGACGACGCCGACGAGCAGACCCGCGACGTGCTGAGCCGGTGGGAGTCGGTGCTCACCCGCCTGGCCAACGATCCGATGCAGCTGGCCGGCGAACTCGACTGGGTGGCCAAGTTGCGCCTGCTCAACGGCTACCGCGATCGCGACGGGCTGGACTGGGACTCGCCCCGGCTGCAGCTGGTCGACCTGCAGTACTCGGACGTGCGTCCGGAGAAGGGCCTCTACCACCGGCTGGTCTCGCGCGGCGCGATCACGCGGCTGTTGAGCGACGACACCGTCCAGGCCGCGGTCGACGAGCCTCCGGAGGACACTCGCGCGTACTTCCGCGGCGAGTGCCTGCGCCGCTACGGCACCGCGGTCGCCGCGGCCTCGTGGGACTCGGTCATCTTCGACGTCGGCCGCGAATCGCTCGTACGGGTGCCGATGCTCGAGCCGCTGCGCGGCACCAAGGGCCACGTCGCCGATCTGCTCGACGCGAGCCCGACCGCGCAGTCACTCATCGACGCGCTCGTCGGCCCACGCTGAATCTCACTTGACGCTCGCGCGAGACTGCGCGCATGGCGTTCTGATCGCACCGTCGTAGCCCGACCTACGTACGCCCGCGCGTTGCGCGCGGGTGTCCTTCTTGCGATCCGCTCATCCTTCTCTGACAAGGGAACCGCCATGTCATCCACATCTGCCCTGCTGCTCACCGACGTCGTCTGTCCGGTCTGCCGCGAGCGCGGCACCGACCGGCTGGTGCCGGCCGGCGGCATCGAGACGGCCGAGCAGGGCCGGCGACGGGCGTACGGGCGCCGCCTGGGTTTCGGCATGACCGACGCCGAGATCGAGTTCTGGATCCGAACCGGCAGCGAGGAGCAGTACTGCCTCGACGGCGAGACCTTCTACGACGCGGTCGTCGACACCGCTGACGTCTCGGCAGCTTGCCCGGTGCGATAGCGCACCACCGCCGGCATGGCGACGGCGATGCCCGCGGCGCCGAGCACGGCGAGGACGCCGCCGAGCCCGGCGCTCACGCCGGGTGAGGTGAGTTCGGCGACCACGCCGGCACGGAAGTTGCCGACCTGCGGGATGTTTCCGCCGACCATGATCTCGGCGGCGTTGACGCGCCCGCGGTACACGTCCGGCGTGGCGACCTGGATGATCGTCGACCGGAGCACCACGCTGATCACGTCGGCGATCCCGGCGACGACGAGCGCGGCCATCGTGAGCGCGAAGCTGTGCACGACGCCGAAGCCGAACAGCGCCGCGCCCCAGACCCCGCCGGCGACCAGCATGCCGAGCCCGGGCCGGCGCACGTGCGCGAGCGGCCCGGAGAACACCGTCCCGAGCAGGCCGCCGATCGCGAGGCCGGCGCTGAGCAGGCCGAGGGTCCGCGGCGAGCCGTCGAAACGCTCGGCGTTGATCGCGGGGTAGAGCGCCACCGGCATCGCGAACAGGGTGGCGCTGACATCGGCGAGCAGCACGCCGGTCAGCACCCGGCTGCGGCCGAGGAAGCGCACCCCGTCGAGCACGCCGTGCAGCCCCGGCCGCGTCGGCCCGTCGCCACCTTCGGGACGCATCGGCGGCAGGCGGAACACGCCGTACAGGGAGGCCAGGAAGGTGACCGCGTCGAGCAGGTAGCACAGCTTCAGCCCGCCCAGCGGCACCAGCAGCCCACCGAGGACCGGGCCGCCGAGCATGCTGATGTGCATCGTCAGCATCGTCAGAGCTGCCCCGGCCGGGATCTGGGCGGCCGGCAGCAGCCGCGGCATGAAGGTGCGCCGGGCCGGGCCGTTGACGGCGTTCGCGCTCGACGCGACCGCCTCGAGGACGTACAGCAGCCACACGTGGGAATTGCCCGCCAGGGCCTGCACGGCAAACGCCGCCGACACAGTCATCATCGCGCTCTGCGACCAGAGCACCAGGGCGCGCCGGTCGGCGGAGTCGACCAGCGCGCCGCCGAACAGCCCGAGCGCCAGAGCCGGGATCGCAGCGGCCAGGCCGACCCCACCCACCGCGGCCGAGGACCCGGTGAGCAGGAAGACCTGCAGCGTCACCGCGAACAGCGTCAACGCCGAGCCGACGGTCGACAGCGTCGTGCCGATCCACAGCCGCCGGAACGCGGCGTTCTCGCGCAGCGGGGTGACATCGGCGACCAGCCTGCGCAGGTCAGGCACGGTCGGTTCCGGTGATGATGCGGCGGTGCTCGGGGTCGAGCCCGGGCAACCCGGCCGCGGCGTCGGCGATGCGGTCGCGGAACGACCGGCGGTCCAGGGCCGCGTTCATCTCCTCGACGACCTGGCTCAGCGACGCCGTCAACTCCGAGTTCAGCGCGTCGAAGGCCGCGCTGGTCGCGTCCCACTCGGCGTCCAGCGCCGGCCGCAGCGCCCGGGCCGCGGCGGTGAGCCGGATGATCCGCTCGCGCCCGTCGCTGCCCTCGGCGAGCTCCACCAGCCCGCGCCGGCGCATCTCGGACACCCGCTGACTCGCCGCCGAATGGGTGATGCCGGTGCCGCGGGCGAGGTCGCCGATCGTCACCGTCTCGTTCTCGGTGACGAACCGGATGACCGCCGAGAAGCCCGGCCGGTACCCGTCGATGCCGAGGTCGACCAGGGTGCGCGCGACGTCGGCGTCCATGCGGTCGAGCACGGCGCGCACCCGGGATCCGAGCGAGACGCCGACAGGAGTGTCAGGCACAACCCGCGACTGTAACAGCACTGATACATAAGCGCTAACACATCCCGAGTTGTCCGTGTGTCGCGCGCATATTTCGCCGCGACACACGGACAACTTGCGGGAGGGGGTCAGCGCGAGGTGGCGCGCCGCTTTCCGAGCAGCAGCCCGACGGTGAGCTCCAGGCGCTCGGCGACATCGTCCGCGGAGGCCCGGTGGGTCACCCAGGCGACCAGGTTGGACAGCCACACGTCGCTGATCACGCGGGCGATCGCCAGCTGTTCGGCGTCGGGTTCGCTGTTGCTCATCGCCCGGGCGAACATGCCGTCGGTGAGCCGGCACACGGTGTCGACCTCGGCGGCGGCCGAGGCGTCGGCGAACATCAGCGCGCGCGTCATCGCCTCGGTCAGGTGCGGGTCGCGCTGCATCGCCTTGGTGATCCCGCCGAGCATCACCATCACCCGGTCATAGGGGGAGTTGCCGCGCAGGATGGCCCGGTCCATGCGGTCCTGAGTGCGTTCGATCTCGCGCGCGAGCGCCGAGACGAGTAGGTGGATCTTGGACGGGAAGTAGCGGTAGAGCGTGCCGAGCGCGACGTCGGCGTCCTCGGCAACAGACCGCATCTGCACGGCCTCGTAGCCGCCGCGCGAGGCCAGCGCGAGGGTGGCGTCGAGGATGCGCCGGCGCCGGTCGCGCTGCGCGGCCGACCCGCCGTCGGCGAGCGCGCCGCGGGTGCGCGTGACCGGAGTTGGCATCCGTTCAGGTTAATCGACCGGGCCGCCGAACTCTGCCACGCGCCGGGTGAAAGCGGCGCGGACGTCGGCCGTGCCGTTGCTCAGGAGTACCAGCAGGAGCAACCGCGCCTGGTAGGCGTTCAGGTACCCGCTGGTGAGCAGCCCGCGCCGACGCAGATCGGTCTCGGACCCGACCGCGCCGTAGGTGTGGGTGTGCACCGGCCCGGCGCCGATCCGGCTCGCGAGCACGACCGGCTTGCGCGCGGCGAGCGCGCCGAGCCGCTCCACCCAGCGCTCCGGCACGTGCCCGACCCCGAAGGCGGCGACCACCACACCGTCCCAGCGCGCGTCGGCGTCGAGCAACGCGCCGTCGTCGCCGAGCGTGGTCACCAGCACCGGCACCCGGGCGGTGAGGTGCGCCGGACGGGCGAGCGCCGGGAGCGCGTGCGCCGGGCCGAAGAAGATCGCCTCGCCCTCGACCAACCGCCCCACCGGGCCGGTATTCGGCGAGCCGAAGGCTCCGGTGCCGGACGTGTGCCGCTTGGCGACCGAACGCGCCGCGTGGATCTCGTCGTCGAGCACGACCAGCACGCCCCGACCCCGTGCGGCGGCCGAGCGGGCCACCGTGATCGCCGCCAGCAGGTTCGCCGGGCCGTCGGCCCCCGCCATCGCCGGAGTGCGCATCGCGCCGGTGACCACGACGGGCTCCGGACGCTGCCACACCAGGTCGATCAGAAACGCGGTCTCCTCGATGGTGTCGGTGCCCTGCACCACGACCACCCCGTCGGCGTCGCTCGCGTCGGCCTGCTCGACGAGTTCGAGGACGTCGGCGAAGGTGAAGCTCGCACTCGGCATGCGGCGGAAGTCGCGCACGTCGACCTCGACCCCCGATCCGGCCAGGCCGGGGACGGACGCGAGCAGATCGGTGCCGGCCAGGCGCGCCACTGCGCCGCCGGCCGTGCCCTCGCCCGCCATGCTGATGGTGCCGCCGAGGAAGAACGCCGTGATCACGGCGGCGACGCTATCGCGACGCTCAGACGCGGGCGTAACGCTTCTCGGCGCGGGAACGTGCCTTGGCGGCCTCCTCGTCGCGGTCCTTCGGCGGGGCGGTCGTCACCAGCGCGTCGAGCAGGTGCGCGGTCGCGTGCGTGACGGCCGCGACCGCTTCGTCGAAGGCCGCCTGGTTCGCCGCGGACGGGCGGGCCGTTCCTGCGACCTTGCGCACGTACTGCAGCGCCGCGGCGTGCATCTCGTCGGTCGAGGCGGGCGGCTCGAAGTTGTGCAGGGTCCGGATGTTGCGGCACATGCGTCCACCCTGCCATCGCGTTGCGCCGACACGCCCGGGCGTCGTCGACATTTGACAGCCGCGGGGCAGGCTGAGGACGGTGGATCGGGTACAGCAACGCAGTCGAGGAAAGGACTTCACATCGTGTTGACGCTGACCGACAGCGCCACGACCCAGATCCGCAATCTGACGGTCGAGAACCCGGACGTGCCCGACGACGCCGGAATCCGTATCGCCAGCAACCCGGACGGCGCGACGCTGACCCTGTCATTGGCACTGACACCCGCAGAGGACGATTCCGTGATCGCCGAGAACGGCGCGCGCGTCTTCCTCGAACCGACCGCGGCAGGCCTGCTGGACGACAAGACGCTGGACGCCGGCGTCGATCCCGAAGGCCAGGTGCAGTTCGGCATCGCGCCGCAGTAACACCGATTCGACCCGTTCACGCGTGGAGCCCACCGGCTCCGCGCGTGATCGGCTTTAACGGTGGTGCAGCACCACCCCGTCTAGGCTGCACGCTGTGACGCGATTGCATCGCATCGAGGCGCTGGCGGGCAGCGGGCGCTACGCGGTCACCTTCCAGCGTCCCGACAACAGCGAACACACCGCCGTCGTCCAGATCGACGACGGCACCGTCCGCGCGGCCGAGGCGAGCCTGCCGACCGGCTGGACGCGCGACAGCGCGGCGTTCACCGGAATGGCCGAGGCCGTCCAGGCGATGGAGCGCGCCCGCGCCGGCGGGCCGGCCGCCGCCGCCCTCGTCGACGTCGACGGCGGCTGGGACGTGATGATGGGCAACGTCGTGCTCGGCGACGGGGGAGTGCCCACCTGCACCGCACACGGACCGATGGACGCCGCCGACAGCGCTGTCTACGAGTGCATCGAGTGCGGCGCCCGGGCCGGGCTGGCGGCCTGAGCGGGCGCCGGTAGGTTCTCACAACGTGCAAGCAGATCTCGGCGACCGCGCGCTGTCCTACGAGCGGCGCGGCAGCGGTGAGCCGTTGTTGCTGATCATGGGCATGGCCGGGCACGCCGGGCTGTGGCGCGAGGACTTCCTCGCCGGCCTCGCCGAGGACTTCGAGGTGCTCACCTACGACCACCGCGGTATCGGCGACAGCACCGATGTCGCCGGCCCGTTCAGCATCGGCGAGCTCGCCGACGACGCGGCCGCCCTGCTCGACGCAGTCGGATGGGACAGCGCGCACGTGTTCGGCATATCGATGGGCGGCATGGTCGCCCAGGAGCTCGTGCTGGCCCACGAGCAGCGGGTCCGCCGGCTGGTGCTCGGCTGCACGTACTGCGGCGGGCCGCGGACGAATCCGATGGCGCCCGGGCCGATGCGGATGATGACCGCGATGAACTCGGGCAACATCGAGCAGTCGCTGCGGGCCGGCTTCGAGGCCAACCTGTCACCGAGCTGGACGGCCGACGAGGCGCACTGGCGCGAGTTCCAGGACCTTGCGCTCGCCGCCCGCGTGCCGGTGCCGGTGGTGCTGCGGCAGGCGCAGGCCTCGTTCGTCCACGACACCTCGACCCGGCTGCCGGGCGTCACCACGCCGACGCTGGTCGTGGCCGGGACGGCCGATCAGATGGTGCTCTACCCGAACAACGAGGTCGTCGCGGCGCTCATCCCAGGCGCCACCATGCACTCGCTGCCCGAAGCGGGGCACCTATTCTGGTGGGAACGCCGCGACGAGGTGCTCGCCGTGATCACGAAGCACCTGTCGGGCTGAGCTCGGCCGGTTCCACACGGTCGAACTCGAGCTGAGCACGGTGCCGCGCGGTCACCCGCGCCAGCCAGGGCGCGGCGAGCGTGAGCCCGGCGCCGGCGACCAGTGCACCGGCGCGACGCCGGCTGCGTCGGCGATCAACCCGCCGATCGGCGCGCCAGCGGCGATCGCGCCCCACACAAGCGTGCGGTACGCGCCCTGCACGCGGCCGAACAGGTGCTGCGGGATCAGGGCCTGCCGGACCGAGATCGTCAGCACGTTCCACACCATGACGCCTGCGGCCGAGACGGCGAACAGGATCGCGCGGCGTATCCGTTGCGGGTCAGGCCCATCGCCGCCGTGGGCACCCCGGCGACGACCGCAGCGGCGACCAGCGCCGGCCCGCGCCCGTAGCGGCGGCCGAGCGGGGGAGCGGCGACGCCGCCGACGATTCCGCCGACACCGGCGAGCAGCAGTACCAGTCCGAAGTCGGGGGACGGCAGGCGCAGCGTCTCCAGGCAGTAGAGCACCAGCACGCCGTTGACCATGCCGCCGAACAGCGCGGTCGTCGCGGACAGCGCGGTTAGCGAGCGCAGGAACTCGTGCCGCACGAGCCAGCGCACGCCGTCGCGCATCTCCTGCCGGATCGATCCGGGCGCGACCTCGCGCACCGGGCGGTACGACCCGCGCAGGGTGAGCACCAGTAGGGCGGCGATCGCGAAGCCACTCGCGTTGAGTAGGAGCGGGATCGACACCGCGAGCGCGAACAGCGCCGAACCGATCGGTGCGCCGAGAAAGGTCTGGCCGAGGGTCTCCTCGACGGTGAGCAGCGAGTTCGCGCGGTCGAGCTCACTGCTCGCCACGACCTGCGGAAGGATGGCGCGGCTCGCGCTGTCATAGACCGTCTCGGCGAGGCCGAGCAGGAACGAGGCGGCGTAGATGGCCAGGATCGACGCGCGATCGGTGAGCACGAGCACGGCAAGCATCGCCGATGACACGGCGCGCAGCGCATTCGCGATCGCCATGGCATGGCGCCGGTCGACCCGGTCGACAAGAGCACCGCTCGCCAGCGCGAACAGCAGCCACGGAAGGAACGCGAACGAGACCAGCCCGGAGATCAGCACTGGACTGCGCGTGTAGGTGGCAGCCAGCAGCGGCAAGGCGGTACGGCCGATGCCGTCGGCGAGATTGGACGTCGCGCTGCTGGCGTAGAAGCGCCAGTACCGGCCGGGAAGCGCCATCACCGCACCGGGCTCACGGGATCTGCCCGGTGTCGGCAGGGAAGACCGCGTACTGGACCTCGACCCGTCGCGCGCCCTTTCCGGGCCGCAGCTTGCGGTACCGGTCCACCAGGGCGGCAAGGTCGTCGGCCAGCGCGCGCGCCTGCTTCGGGGACAGGTCGAGGTGGCCGTCCAGGTCGGTCGAGGCGCGCTGCCACTCCGTGGGCCACTGCGTCGCCGTCACGAGCCAGTGCGTCATGCGCCGGTTGCGGTCGCTCTGCAGCTCGCGGGTGATGAACCCGGCCGCCTCCCGGGTGTCCTCGTCCTGGAGGAACTCGAATCCGGTCATGTGGATCTGATCGACGGCCATCCGCCACCAGCGCTGCCTGCGGCCGGGCGTCTGCCTGCCGACCGCGTCGAGGTCGTCGGGTTGGAAGTCCTCGACGAAGCCGTGCCTGGCCAGCTGCCGCAAGTGGTAGCTGATCGCCGCCGTCGACTCGCCGAGCTCCTCGGCCAGGCTCGTGACGCTTGCCCGTTCGCGCAGCTCGAGCAACTGCAGGATCCGCATGCGCAGGGGGTGCGCCATCGCCTTCAGCCCGGCGGCATCGATCTCCATACGCTTCACGGAGGCAAAGCTAGCTCTGCAAACTAATGTTTGCAAACATTTATTGGGAAACTGCGGCAACCTCGCGGGCGAGATCGCGCAGCGCGTCGGCTGCGGCGACCACAGCGCGCCGGTCCGCCACCGGCAGACGGCGCAGCGCCGCTGCGATCACCGACAGCCGGGCGTCGCGCGCCTGGTGCATGAGCTCAGTGCCCTCGGACGTGGGGGAGACGAGCACCATCCGGGCGCTGTCCGGGTGCGGTGAACGTTCGGCCAGGCCGAGGTCGACCAACCCGTCCACGATGCGCGTCATGGTCGGCCCCGCGACATCCTCGGTGCGCGCCAACCGGCCCAGCGTGCACGGGCCGCCGAACACCAGCACCGAGAGCGCGCTCAGCCGGGCCGGCGTGAGCCCGGCGGCACGGTCGGTCGCACGCAGCCCGCGCAGCAGGTGGATGGCAGCGGAGTTGAGGTCACCGGCGACGTCGGCGAGCGGACGATTGCGCGTGGTCACCCGCTCTGTATAGCATCACTATCACTTCATAGGGATGCTACGTTTTGGAGGGAACGCCGATGAGACTCGTGCAGATTGCGCAACATGCGGAAGATCTGGACCGGGCGACGCGGTTCTATGCCGATCTGCTCGGCGCGGGACCGACCGCAACGTTCGACCCGCCGGGGCTGGTGTTCTTCGACGTCGAAGACGTCCGGTTGCTGCTCGATCGCGCTGCACCGTCCGCGCTGCTCTACCTGGCCGTGCCTGACATCGATGCCGCCGTCGCGCGCCTTCGCGAGGGGGGCGCCACGATCGACACCGAGCCGCATGTGATCTTCAGCCATGCCGACGACTCGCTCGGCCCGGCAGGAAGCGACGAGTGGCAGGCCTTCGTGCGTGACAGCGAGGGAAATCTCGTCGGCCTCGTCGAGCAACGGTGACGCGGCCTCGCGCGCGCCGCCGGCGGGCCGGTCAGGACCGGACGAGCCGCGCGATCGCGTCCGCAGCCTCTTTGACCTTGGCGTCCGCCTCGTCGCCGCCCGCGCGTGCAGCGTCGACCACGCACCCGCTCATGTGCTCCTCGAGCAGGCCGAGGGCCACCGACTGGAGCGCCTTGGTGGCGGCGCTGACCTGGGTGAGGATGTCGATGCAGTACTTGTCGTCGTCGACCATCTTCGCGATGCCGCGCACCTGACCCTCGATGCGGCGCAGCCGCTTGAGGTAGGCGTCCTTGTGGTCGGTGTACCCGTGCATGGCCGCAGCATACCCCTATTGGGTATGAACCTGTGGCACCATCACGTCGTTATGGTCGAACACCGGGCAGCAGACAGCCACGGCCGGATCCGCGTGGTCGGTGCGCGGGTCAACAACCTCAAGGACCTCAGCGTCGACATCCCCAAACACCGGCTCACCACGTTCACCGGGGTGTCCGGCTCGGGCAAGAGCTCGCTGGTCTTCGACACGATCGCGGCCGAGTCGCGTCGGCTGATCAACCAGACCTACAGCGCGTTCGTCCAAGGCTTCATGCCCACCCTCGCCCGCCCGGACGTCGATGTGCTCGACGGGCTGACGACGGCGATCATCGTCGACCAGGAGCGGCTCGGCAGCAACCCGCGCTCGACCGTCGGCACCGCCACCGACGCCAACGCGATGCTGCGGATCCTGTTCAGCCGGCTGGCCGAACCGCACGTCGGGCCACCGTCGGCGTACGCCTTCAACGTCGCGTCGGTGTCGGCCAGCGGCGCGATCACCGTCGAGCGCGGCGCGGGCCGGACCCGCGCGGTGAAGGCGACCTTCCAGCGCACCGGCGGAATGTGCCCGCACTGCGAGGGACGCGGCGCGGTGACCGACATCGACCTCACCCGGCTCTACGACGCGTCCAAGTCGCTGAACGAGGGCGCACTGACGATCCCCGGCTACAGCATGGACGGCTGGTACGGGCGGATCTTTCGCGGCTGCGGCTTCTTCGACCCGGACAAGCCGATCGTGAAGTACACCAAGAAGCAACTGCACGACCTGCTCTACAAGGCACCGACCAAGATCAAGGTGGACGGCATCAACCTCACCTACGAGGGACTGGTGCCGCGGATCGAGAAGTCGATGCTGACGAAGGACGTCGACACGCTGCAGCCGCACGTGCGCGCGTTCGTCGACCAGGCCGTGACCTTCGGGGTGTGCCCCGACTGCAACGGCACGCGGCTCAGCGAGGCGGTCCGGTCGTCCACCATCGGCGGTGTCGGCATCGCCGACGCGTGCGCGATGCAGATCAGCGACCTCGCCGACTGGGTGCGCGGCATCACCGACAAGTCGGTGGCGCCGCTCGTGACCGCGCTGTGCGACACCCTCGACTCGTTCGTCCACATCGGGCTCGGCTATCTCGGGCTCGACCGCGCGACCGGCACGCTGTCCGGCGGCGAGGCGCAGCGGGTGAAGATCGTCGGCCATCTCGGGTCGGCGCTGACCGACATCACCTATGTCTTCGACGAGCCCACGATCGGGTTGCACCCGCACGACATCGCGCGGATGAACGATGTGCTGCTGAACCTGCGCGACAAGGGCAACACCGTGCTCGTCGTCGAGCACAAGCCCGAGGCGATCGCGATCGCCGACCACGTCGTCGATCTCGGACCGGGCGCGGGCGCAGCCGGGGGAGAGGTCGTCTACCAGGGCAGCGTCGCGGGGCTGCGACGCAGCTCGACGATCACCGGCCGGCACCTCGACGACCGCGCCAGGCTGAAGGGCGACGTGCGCACCCCGACGGGTGTGCTCGAAGTGCGCGGCGCGAACACGCACAACCTGCGTGATGTCGACGTCGACCTCCCGACGGGCGTGCTCGTCGTGGTGACCGGCGTGGCCGGCTCGGGCAAGAGCTCGCTGATCAACGCCTCGCTCGTGGGCCGCGACGGTGTCGTGGTGGTCGACCAGAGCCCGATCCGCGGTTCGCGGCGCAGCAACCCGGCGACCTACACCGGTCTGCTCGACCCGATCCGCAAGGCCTTCGCCAAGGCCAACGGCGTCAAGCCGGCGCTCTTCAGCGCGAACTCCGAGGGCGCCTGTCCCGAGTGCAACGGCGCCGGCGTCATCTACACCGATCTCGCGATCATGGCGGGCGTGGCCGCGCCGTGCGAGCTGTGCGAGGGGCGTCGCTTCGACGCGTCCGTGCTCGCCTACACCTTCGGCGGCAGGGACATCAGCGAGGTGCTGGCGATGCCGGTCGCCGCGGCGGAGGCGTTCTTCGGCGCCGGCGACGCGGCCGTGCCGGCCGTACACCGGCTGCTCGTGCGGCTCGGCGACGTCGGGCTCGACTACCTCACGCTGGGTCAGCCGCTGACGACGCTGTCCGGCGGCGAGCGGCAACGGCTCAAGCTCGCGGCCGCGCTGGGCGAGCCGGGTGGCGTGTTCGTCCTGGACGAGCCGACCACCGGATTGCACCTCGCCGACGTGCGCCGGCTGCTCGCGTTGCTGGACCGGCTGGTCGACGCCGGCCGAACGGTCGTCGTCATCGAGCATCACCAGGCGGTCATGGCGCACGCCGACTGGATCGTCGACCTCGGCCCGGGCGCCGGGCACGAGGGCGGCACGATCGTGTTCGAGGGGACCCCGGCCGAGCTCGTCGCCGCGCCGACCACACTCACCGGGCGGCATCTGGCCGAGTACGTCCGGTATTCTCCCTGCGATCTGTGAGAACTGGATCACACCGGTTCAAGATCGTAGGGGACGGGTCGATCGCGTGGCTGTGCGCATGCGTGTGGGTAGGTCTGCCGTCCGGGCTGTGGCGCTGGTCGCTGCCGTCGCCGTCGTCCCGGTCGTGGTGGCCCTACCGGCGCAAGCAGGTTCGCAACCGGCCGTGACCCGGCTGTCGACCGGCCACGGCACCTACTGGGGCGGCGAGCAGCTCACCGTCTTCGGGGCGAACTTCACCAACGTCACGGCGGTGCTGTTCGGCAAGGAGCAGGGCCATTCGATCCAGGTGCTGTCGCCGACCACGCTGACCGTGCGCGAGCCGGAGAGCACGCTCGGCACCTACGACGTGCGCGTGGTGACCTCGACCGGGCGGTCCGCCCTGGTCGCTGCCGACCGGTTCACCTACCGCTACCCGACGATGGACACCCCTATCTACGGGGGCCTGTCGGCGCGGCAGGAAGTCCGCATCTCGGCGCGGGTGCGCGCCGCCCACCACAGCGTGCCGTCCGCGCCCGGCGCGCGGCACTGGACGGTGGCGATGGGACACACGGCGGCGCGTCGCGCGCAATCGTGGCTCGGCGTGCCCTACTCGTGGGCCGGCGGCAACGGGTACGGACCGACTCCCGGCGTCTGCGCGCACAACGGCGGAGACATGGACTGCCACGTGATCGGATTCGACTGCTCCGGCCTCACGCTGTACTCGTGGTCGCCGTACGAGCAGCTGCCGCACTACGCCGCCTATCAGCGCGCGGACGCGGGCCGCTTCCACCCGGCGATCGGCCAGCTCGTGCCGGGCGACCTGGTGTTCTTCACCGGCTACATCCCGGGCGGCGTCGGCCACGTCGCGATCTACACCGGCGGCGGCACGGTGATCCAGGCCGCCGAGAGCGGGACGACCGTGATGCGCTCGCGGCTCGCGGACGTCATCGCCGGCGACGGGCCGTACCGCGGTGCCACCCGGCCGATGTCCACCGGAGTCCAGGGGCCGGGGCCGAGCCTGCTGTCGGCCACGCCGCAGGTGTCGACCGGGGGCGGCACCATCACGATCACCGGCCGGCATCTCGACGACGCGACCGCCGTGACGGTCGGCCAGACGCTGGTCTACCACTTCCTCCGGCGCACGGCGACCCGCCTAATCGTCAAGGCGCCGGCCCATCGCGCCGGACCGGCGAACCTCGCCGTCTCGAACCCGTGGGGCACGACCACCACGACACTGACCTACGTCGCTGCGCCGCGCCTGGGCAAGCTGAGCCCGTACCGCGGCCCGAGCACCGGGGGCACTGCGGTCACCATCACCGGCCACAGCCTCGCGCAGGTCCGTACCGTCCGGGTGGGCCCCACCTCGGTGCCGTTCCACGTGAACGGTGACACCGGGCTGACGCTGCGGATGCCCGCGCACGCGGTCGGGGCCGTCACGATCACAGCGGTCTCGCCGTTCGGCACGTCGAACCAGAAGCAGTTCTGGTACCTCGCCCCGACGCCCACGCCGACGCCCACGCCCACACCGACCAGCGCAAAGCCGGCGGCGCCCAAGACGTGGACGGCACCGCCGAGTTCGACGTCCGCCACGCCGACGACCGCGACGACGCCACCTACTACCTCGCCGACCACGTCGCAACCGACCACGTCGCAACCGACCACGTCGCAACCGACCGCGTCGCAGCCGGCGCCGTCGTCCAGCACGACGTCGAGCAGTTCGTCGAGCGCCGACTCGAGCACGGCCGCCGCGGCGTCCGGGTAGGGGCGCGGCAGGGGCAGCGGCGCCCCGCAGGGCCGGGCCGAGCAGCGCCGGGGGAGTGTCGACCTTCTCCTCCGACGCGCCGCCCCCTGACCGCATCATGTCGACGCGCTGGCCCTTTCGCAGGCGGACAGCGCGCCGAGGTTACGACGCCCGCGATGTGTACTACAGCTGTAGTACACATCGCCGAGGCGATCAGTTCTCCGGACGGCGCGGCAATCCTCCGGCGATCTCTTGAAGTCCCGGTCGGCTCCATCTGCACGTTATGTCAAGCAGTGCGCACCACGCCGCGAACCGGCAAGGTCCACGCTGGTCGGCGCGCGCAGCCGCCATCCGAACGATGGCGTCGATGGCGGCCGCCGGATGCTCGCCGGTAGGCAGCGCGGATCGCTTCAGGGGCGGCATCGCGGGCACCACGGCGTCACGGTGGCCGGTCTGTTTGAGCCTGTCCCGGTCACCGTTCATGTTCGCCGATAAGAGACATTATGTCATTTCACCTGTTGGGGTGATCCAGGTCCGGTTCCCTGCTCATGACTAGTTAGTGACCAGTAACTTCAACGGGTGCAGCGTCGAGAGCGAATGAGCGGAACGGAGCGCCGCCAACAGATCCTGGCCATAGCCGCGGAGGAATTCGCCGACGCCGGCCTGCACGGCGCGTCGACGGAGACGATCGCGCGCCGGGCCGAGATCACCCAGGCGTACGTCTTCCGAATCTTCGGGACGAAGCGGGCGCTGTTCCTCGAGGCGGTCGTCGCGGCGTTCGAGCGCCTGACCGACGGGATGCGCGACGCCGCCGAGGGCGAGACCGGGCTCGAGGCGCTGCGCCGGATGGGTGCTCAGTACAACGAGTTGCTGGCCGATCGCACCGCCCTGCTCCTGCAGTTGCAGGGATTCGCCGCCTGCGGAGACCCGGTGGTCCGCGACACGGTGCGCGGGTGCTTCGGACGGATGTGGCAGCTGGTTGCCGAGACCACCGGGCTCGATCCGGTGACGGTCAAGGCGTTCCTGGCCTTCGGGATGCTGCTCAACAACGGCGCTGCCCTTCAGGTGGCCGAGCTCGACGAGCCGTGGGCGGACGGGGTGCGAACCCGCATCCGGCACGGCCTGTTCGACCACATCACGACCGAGACGAACCGATGAGCGCTTCCCCCGGTTCTTCCGAGCAGCGGCTGCTGGTCGGCTCGCTGGTGTTCGTGGCGCTGGTCGTCGCCGCGGTGGGCAGCCTCGGGGCACCGCTGATCACGAGCGTGGCGACCACCTTCCACGTGTCGCTGGACAGCGCGCAGTGGACGCTGACCATCACCCTGCTCACCGGCGCGGTGGCCACCCCGGTGCTCGGACGGCTGGGGGCCGGTCCGCACCGGCGCGGCACCGTGCTGGCCACGCTGGCGGTGGTGGTGGCCGGCAGTCTGCTCACCGTGGTGCCGCTGCCGTTCGCCTGGTTGCTGGTCGGGCGCGCCGCCCAGGGCGTCGGCCTCGGTCTTACCGCGTTGATGATGGGCGTGGCCCGCGACCATCTCCCGGAAGGACGGGGGGCGGCCACCATCGCGCTGGTCTCGGTGGCCTCCACGATCGGGATCGGCGTCGGCTACCCGTTGGCCGGCCTGCTCACCGGGATCGGCGGCGTGCGCGCCGCCTACGGGTTCGGGCTGTTCGTCACCGCGGTCGCCCTGCTGGCTGCGTGGCGCGCCGTCCCCGTTGCACCGGAGGGCCGCTCCGCGCGGGTGGACGTCACGGGTGCGGTCCTGCTCGCGGGCGGGCTGTTCCTCGTGCTGTTCCTCGCCGGCGAGCCGACGCTGTGGACCGGACACCTCGGCCTGGCGGTGGCCCTGGCCGTCGTCGCGATCGTCCTGCTCGCCGTGTGGACCGCCGCCGAACTGCGCAGCAGAACTCCCCTGGTCGACGTCCGCGCGGTGCGCCATCCAGCCGTCGCCGGGGCGAACACCGCCATGTTCGTCGGCGGGATCGGCATGTACCTGCTGCTCACGCTGATCACCCGCTACGCGCAGACCCCACACAGCGCGGGCTACGGCTTCGGCCTCACCACCTTCGTCGCCGGGCTCGTCCTCGTCCCGTTCTCCGCGCTGGGTTTCGTGGCCGGCAAGCTCACGCCACGCGCCCGCGAACGGGTCGGCGCACCGGTGCTGCTGGCCGGCAGCGCCGTCGTCGTCCTCATCGCGTGCGTCGTCTTCGCGCTCGCGCGGGCGAACCTGGTCGAGCTGTTCGTGGCGATGGGTGTGCTCGGCTTCGGGGTCGGCGGATTCTCCGCCGCCATGCCCGGGGTCATCCTGGCCGTCACGCCGAAGAGCGAGACGTCGAGCGCGATGAGCTTCAACCAGGTCGTGCGCAGCGTCGGATTCTCCCTCGGCAGCGCGCTCGGCGGCCTGGTTCTGGCCGCCGGCACGGACTCCGGTCAGCTGTTCCCGACCGACGGCGCGTACACGGTTGCTGCCGTCGTCGGCATCACGGCGATGGTGCTCACGGCGGTGACGAGTGTTGCGCTGTCCGGCCGGCGCAGCGGCGTGAGCCGCCTCGAACCCGTCAACCGGATCGCACCGCGTTGAGTCGCGCCGCCTGCCGCGTCAGGTGATTGCGCTCGGCGACATTGTTCGCGGCGTGGGCGGCCGCCGCGTACAGCTGCGCGGCTGCCGCCACATCGCCGGCCCGTTCGCGCAGATACGCCTGCGCTGCGGTGTACCGGGGCACGGCCGGATCGACACCGTCGAGTACGCGCAGCCCGGCCTGCGGGCCGTCCGCCTCGCCGACGGCGACCGCCCTGTTGAGCGCGACGACCGGGCTGCCGGTGAGCTGCAGCAGCTCGTCGTACCACTCGACGACCTGCACCCAGTCGGTCTCGTCGGCCGCCTGCGCGTCCGCGTGCAACGCCGCGATCGCCGCCTGGGCCTGGTACTCGCCGAGCCGCTCGTGCGCCAGCGCCTGCTGCAGGATCTCGACGCCCTCGGCGATGAGGGCGGTGTCCCAGCGCAGCCGGTCCTGCTCGGCGAGCGGCACGAGGTCGCCGGTCGGCGTGGTCCGCGCCGCGCGCCGCGCGTGGTGCAGCAGCATCAGCGCGAGCAGGCCACGGGCCTCGGGCTCGTCGGTCAGGGATGTGACCTGGCGGGTGAGCCGAATGGCCTCCTCGGCAAGGTCCAGCTCGCCCCCGTACCCCTCGTTGAAGATCAGGTAGAGCACGCGCAGCACCGTGGCGAGCGAGCCCGGCGCGTCGAGCCGCACTTCCGCGACCGTGCGCTTGGCACGACTGATGCGCTGGGCCATCGTCGCCTCCGGCACGAGATAGGCCTGCGCGATCTGGCGGGTGGTCAGGCCGCCCAGCGCGCGCAGCGTCAACGCCACTGCCGACGACGCCGTCAGCGACGGATGCGCGCAGTGGAAGTAGAGCTGCAGCGAGTCGTCGTGCTGTGCCGCCGGACCCGGCGGCGGTTCGGCCTCGGTGCGCGTCTCGCGAGCCTGCCGGGCCGTCTCGGAGCGGATCGCGTCCAGGTAGCGCCGCCACGCGACGGTGACCAACCAGCCCTTCTGATCGGCCGGCGGGTCGTCCGGCCAGGCCGCCAGCGCGTTGACCAACGCGTCCTGCACGGCGTCCTCGGCCGTCGCGAAGTCGGCTCCGCGACGGACGAGGACGCCGGTGACGGCAGGAATCAGGCTTCTCAGCTGGGATTCGTCCACTGCTCGCCGTTCGGCATCTCGGTCAGGAACGGACGCAGCTCGAGCCATTCGTGGATCGGCTCGCCATCCGGGCCGGGCGCAGCCGACAGCTCGCCGGCGAGTTCGACCGCGCGTTCGTAGCTGTCGACGTCGATGACCATCCAGCCGGCGATGAGGTCCTTGGTCTCGGCGAACGGACCGTCGGTGACCGGCGGCTTGCCCTCGCCGTCGTAGCGCACGAACGTCCCCTGCGGCGAGAGCGCCTGGCCGTCCACGAACTCCCCCGTGCCTTGCAGCTTCGCCGCGAAGTCGCTCATGTACTGCAGGTGCGCGTCGACATCGGCGGGCGCCCAGGTGTCCATCGGCTCGAGGTGGACGACCGGCACCGGGCCACCGCGGTAGTGCTTGAGCAACAGGTACTTGGCCATGATGTTCTCCTTCGGTTCGCGCGACCCATTCTGGCCGCGTTCACACCGGGGACGGAGCCGCCGGACGGTTCTCGACATCGACCGCGGAAGAATTTTCGATGGGCTCTCCCCCGCGCTCTACCAGGCGAACGTCGGCCGCCACCCGATGAGCTGCTGTGCCCGGGTCGAGTCGAACGCGCTCTCGGTGCCGCGCAACTCCTTCCGTCGCTCGACATCGGCGAACCAGCGGTCGAGAAGGTCCGCGGTCGGGGGACATGATCGTGTCGCCCGCCGCGATGACCAACGGATGGACGGCGCCGCCCGGCAGAGCACGTTGAACGTCGACATCGCGTTGTTCTCCACCAGCGCCGTCGCGGCGATACCTTCGGGACTCGGGACGGCCGCGAGATGGATCACCGCGTCGGCGCCGTCCATCGACTCGTCGACCGCATCGAAGTCGCGTAGGTCGAGCCCTGCGCCGTCCGGCATACGCAGATCGACCGCGACGACGTCCACGCCCGCGCCCCGCAGCGCAGTGACCACGGCACCGCCGAGCTTGCCGGCGGCGCCGCTCACCCGGACCACCACGGTGCACCGTAACCGGGACCGTGATCGACTCAACAGTCAGCGTCCCGCGCACACCCTGCCGCGGACGCTGTCACGACCCGTCCGGCGCGATCGTCAGGATCCGCGGGCCCTCCTCGGTGACGGCGATGGTGTGCTCGAAGTGCGCGCCCCGCGAGCCGTCGGTGCTGCGCAGTGTCCAGCCGTCCTCGTCGACGCGGTAGGCGTCCCGGCCGCCGGCGAGCAACCACGGTTCGACCGCGATGGTGGTGCCCGGGCGCAGGCGCGGGCCGCGTCCAGAGCGGCCGTCGTTCGGCACGGGCGGGCTCTCGTGCATCGTGCGGCCGACTCCGTGGCCGCCGAAGTCGGTGTGCAGGCCGTAGCCCGCGGCGCGGGCTACGGCGCCGATCGCGGCCGAGATGTCGCCGATCCGCGTCCCGGGCTGCGCGGCGGCGATGCCGGCGTGCAGCGCTGCCTCGGTGCGTTCCAGCAGCCGGGCGTCCGCAGCGCCGGTGGAACCGACGCAGAACGAGATCGCGGCATCGCCGGTCCACCCGTCCAGGGTCGCGCCGCAGTCGACGCTGAGCAGGTCCCCCGCGCGCAACGCGTACCGGGTCGGGATGCCGTGCAGCACGGCATCGTTGACGGACAGGCACAGCACCCCCGGGTACGGGCTGGTGGCGAAGGACGGCTGGTAGCCCAGGAACGGCGAGTTCGCTCCGGCAGCCATCAGCACCCCGCGCGCGACCGCGTCGAGGTCGGTGAGTCGCACCCCGACTGCGGCGGCGGCACGCGTCGCGGCCAGCGCCCGGGCGACCACAGCGCCGGCCGCGGCCATCGCCTCGATCTCCCCAGCCGTCTTGAGCTCGATCACCGGCGACCCCTCTCGACCGTGATTGTTATCCCGGTATTATTATCACAGTCATGGTTCGTCCGATGCTCTCGCCTGCCGAGCGCGCCCGGGGGCGCCGGCTCGGCGCGTCCCTGCGCGAGGCGCGCGGTGAGCGCAGCATGGTCGAGGTCGCGATCGCCGCGGGCATTCCGGTCGAGACGCTGCGCAAGATCGAGACCGGGCGCATCGCCACCCCTGCCTTCTTCACCGTCGCCGCGCTCGGCAGCGTGCTGGGGCTCGATCTCGCCTCCCTCGCCGCGACCGTGGAGCCCGGCGATGAGGCCGCGACGGCGTAACCGAACGTCCTTCCACTTCAACGTATAGCTGTGAGCCGCGAATGCCCATACGTACCAGCGTGTTCGACCTGCCCGACACCCTGCACCACAAGGCGAACCCGGCGCTGATCGCGGACGACGACCGTCACTTCGCCGCGATCGCCTCGACCCTCGAGCGCACGATCGCCGACCTGTCGGGACGGCTCGACACCGAGCGGCTCGCCCCCGCGCGCGGTGGCGAGCAGGCTCTGAACCGCGACCTCGAGGTCCACCGGCTGACCGCGCGCCTACGGCTGCTGCGTCGCTTCGGTCTCGACCTGTGCCTGGGCCACGTCGTCCACGCCGACGATCCCGAGCCGGTCTACATCGGCCGGCTCGGGCTGACCGACGAGGAGGGTCGCCGGCTGCTGATCGACTGGCGCTCCCCCGCCGCCGAACCGTTCTTCGGCGCGACGCACGCCAACCCGATGGGGCTCGCCGGCAGGCGACGCTACCGCTGGGCCCACGGCCGGATCACCGACTACTGGGACGAGATGTTCACCGCTGAGGGCCTGGACGGGCACAAGGCCGCACTCGACGACCAGTCGGCGTTCGTCGCCAGCCTCGGCGCCACCCGCTCGAGCCGGATGCGGGACGTCCTCGCCACGATCCAGGCCGACCAGGACGCGATCATCCGGGCGAGTTCTCGCGGCGCGCTGGTCGTCGACGGCGGACCGGGCACCGGCAAGACCGTGGTCGCGCTGCACCGGTCGGCCTACCTGCTCTACAGCGACCCTAGGCTGGGCCGGCACCGCGGCGGGGTGCTGTTCGTCGGCCCGCACCAGCCCTATCTGGCCTACGTCGCCGAGGTGCTGCCCGGCCTCGGCGAGGAGGGCGTGCAGACCTGCACGCTGCGTGATCTGGTCCCCGAGGGCGGCGCCGCACCGGTCGAGACGGACGCCGAGGTCGCGCGGCTCAAAGCGTCGGCCGCGCTCGTCGGTGCGATCGAGGCCGCCGTGCGGTTCTACGAGGATCCGCCCACCACCACGCTCAAGATCACCACCCCGTGGTCGGATCTGCCCCTCACCCCCGCCGACTGGGCGCTGGCCTACGAGACGCGCGATGCCGCGGTGCCGCACAACGAGGGCCGTGACCAGCTGCGCGAGGAACTGATCGACATCCTGCTGGCGAAGGACGCGAGCGACGCACCCGCCGACCAACTGCGCACAGCGCTGAAGGGCAACCGCGAGCTCAACGGGGCGCTCAACGCCGCCTGGCCGCTGCTCGAGGCCACCGACCTGGTCGGCGACCTTTGGTCCGTCCCGGCCTACCTGCGCCGCTGCGCGCCCTGGCTCACCCCGGACGAGATCCGCACGTTGCAGCGCGCCGACGCGCACGCCTGGACGGTGTCCGATCTGCCGATGCTGGACGCCGCGCGGCAGCAGCTGGGCGATTCCGGGGCGTCCCGCGTGCGTCAGCGACAGCAGGCCGCACTCGCCGCGGAACGAGCCCAGATGAGCGACGTCGTCGACGATCTGATCGCAGGGGACGACTCGGAGATGCTGGTCATGACCATGCTGGGCGGCGACGATCTGCGCACCGCCCTC
>DATBTJ010000034.1:0-15177 GCA_036559305.1 Jatrophihabitans sp. | reverse complement strand
GGCCGGACCGAAGCGCAGGGTCTCCAGCCCGCCCTGCACGTTGACGCTCACCGTCACCGCACCGTCACCGCTCGTCTCGGTGCCGCGAACGCCGGCCATCCGGGTGCGGGCGGCCTGCGCCTGGGCTGCGACGTCGGCGACGCGCTGCTGGTAGTCGGCGATGAACTGCTCGCCCGGCTGGCTCACGAACGAACCCCTCCGAAATGTCGGTTTCGCTACGCTGCGACTCTAGTGCCTCGCCGTGGCATTTTCGCCTCGAAAGAACGGGCTAGTTGACCTGCCGCTCGTGACCTTTCCAGAACGGTTCGCGCAGCTTGAACTTCTGCAACTTGCCGGTGGCCGTGCGCGGCAGCGAGTCGACGAACTCGACGCGTTTCGGGCACTTGTAGCCGGCGAGTGACGCGCGGCAGTGTGTGATGAGCTCCGGCGCCGACACCTCGGACCCGTCGGTCACGACCAGCGCGGTCACCAGCTCGCCCCACTTCTCGTCCGGGATGCCGATGACCGCGACCTCCTTCACGGCGGAGTGGCTCATCAGGGCGTCCTCGACCTCGATGGAGGACACGTTCTCGCCGCCGGAGATGATCACGTCCTTCTTTCGGTCCTGGATGACGAGGTACCCGTCCTCGTCGATGCGGCCGCCGTCGCCGGTGTGGAACCAGTTCCCGGCCTGGGCCTGCGCGGTCGCCTCGGGTTGGTCCCAGTAGCCGTCGAGGTTGTGGTTGGACGCGGTGAGCACCTCGCCGTCCTCGTCGACCGCGATCCGGACGCCGAGGGCCGGCGCGCCGGCGCGTCCGAGGTTGCTGGCGCGCTCGCGCGTGGACAGCTCGTCCCATTCGGCGCGCTGCCGGTTGATGGTGACCAGCGGGGACGTCTCGGTGAGCCCGTAGATCTGGATGAACTCCCAGCCGAGCTCGTCGAGCACGCGCTCGATCGTGCGGGTGGGCGGGGGCGCGCCGGCCGCGACGATGCGCACCCGGCCACGTCCCGGGATCTCGCCGTCCCAGCTCTGTGCGGCGTCGAGCGCGGCGGCGATGACGGCCGGGGCGGCGCACATCAGCGTGACGCCGTGCTTCTGGATCCGGCGCAGGATCTCGGTGCCGTCGACCTGGCGCAGCACGATGTGCTGCGCACCGACGCCCGTGACGCCGAACGGCATGCCCCAACCGTTCGCGTGGAACATCGGCAGGGTGTGCAGGTAGACGTCGCGGTCGCTGATGGTCGTGTGCAGGCCGAACACGGTGGCGTTGAGCCAGTTGTTGCGGTGCGTGAGTTGCACACCCTTGGGACGCGCGGTGGTGCCCGAGGTGTAGTTGATCGTGGCGGTCGCGCCCTCGTCGGGGTCGGCCCACTCACGCGGTTCGACGTCCGGCAGGTAGAGCGCGTCGTCCTCGCCGAGGGTGAACGTGTGCGGCACGTCGAGCGAGTCGAGGGTGTCCTTGAGCGCCGGGTCGCCGTAGACGACCTCGGCGCCGGAATGCCGCACGATGTAGTCGATCTCGGACCGGCTCAGGCGGAAGTTGATCGGCACCAGCACCCGTCCCCACCCGGAGACGCCGAAGAACGAGGTGAGCAGGCGCGCCGAATTCTGGGAGACGACGGCGACGCGGCCACCGACGGGCACGCCGAGCTCGTCCAGCCTGGCCGCCTGGGCACGCGCGTTGGCGGCCAACTGCCGGTAGGTGAGTTCGCCGAGCGACGGCGCCGGTTGATCGGGTTCGTCGACGACCGCGACGCGGTCGGGATAGACCTGTTCGGCGCGGTCGAGGAAGTCGCGAACAGTCAGCGGGTAGTACATGGCAGAACCTCCGTCTCCGTCCTACCCGCGAAGCGCTGCAGTGACGTTGCGGGTCAGCCGGGCAGGATCGATTCTGCCTGCTTGCGGGCGCGCTTGGCGGCCCGCTTGGTGACCCGGCGCGCCGCCCGCGCGTCGGCCTTCACGGTGGCCTTGGCGTCGGCCCGGGCCTGCTCGCCGGTGATCGGCGACTCGGCCAGCGCCGCGTCGGTGACCAGGCTGAGCCCGACGCCGAGCAGCCACACGTCCTTGGCGATCGCGATGCCCTGCTGGGTCGGCCGCGGGCTGCCCTCGTGGTGCATGCCCGGGGTGCGCCACCACATGCCGAGCAGCGACGCGCTGAACCCGGTGAGGGCGATGCCGGCGAGACCGGCCGGGATGATCGGGGCGAGCAGCGCGCCACCGAGGGCGACCTCGCCGATGGCGAGCGCCTTCGCGAACGGCTTCGGCGGCACCTTCTCGAGGAACGGGTACGCGCCGGCGGCCATGCCGTGCAACTGCTTGGCCGAGTCGTCGTCGCCCCCGAGCTTGCCCAGCCCGGAGTTCAGGATGAAGGCGCCCGTGGCGATACGGGTCGGTGCACGACGGATTTTTGCGGCAAGCGACATGTAGCGCTCATACCCACGACGGCAGCCACATATGCGCGTGCCAGGTGTCGTAGGTGAGCAGGCCGCCGGTGAAGATCGGCCACATCCAGGCGAAGTCGGCGATCACCAGGCCCAGGTAGGCCGACACGCCCGCCTCGCCCCAGCGCCGCCGTCGGGCGTTGCGATGATCGACGGCCGGGTCGCCGGTGCGCTCCGGGCGCCCGCCGAGCATGACGCCGAGGGCGAGGGTGAGCCCGAGGATGATGAACGGGACGAGCGGGGCCATGTAGAAGAGGAACATCGTCCGCTTCAGATCGTGGAACCAGACCAGCCACCCGGCGGCGAAGGCGACCCAGACCGCGGCGGCCCGCCAGTCGCGGGTGGTCACGTAGTGCCAGGCGAGCCAGAGCAGGGCCGGGATGAACGCCCACCACAGCAGCGGCGTGCCGATCAGCAGCACCTCGCGCGAGCACGAGGCCGCGCCGCACGCCTTCGAGTCGCCGCTGTAGTAGAAGTCGACCGGACGGCCGAGGATCAGCCAGTTCCACGGATTCGACTGGTAGGCGTGCCCGCTGTCGAGCCCCTCGTGGAAGCGGTAGGCCTGCAACGACCACGACCCGAGGGCGCGGATCGGGTCGGGGACCCACGCCCACGTCCAGGGGACGGAAAGACCGAAGGCATGGATGGTGGTGCTCGGGCCGTGGGTGTCGGCCCAGTGCCGTCCCCAGCCGTTCTCGCCGACGAACCAGCCGAGGTAGGTCATCAGGTAGGCCCCGATCGGGGCGAGCACCAGCGAGCCGACGGCGTACGGCGTGCTGCGCCGGAACACCGCGCGGGTGGGCCGGCGCACGCCCGCGGCCTTGAGCGCGCCGCGGTCCCAGAAGAAGGCGAGCAGCAGGAAACCGACCCAGAAGAACGGTGCGGTCCACTTCACCGCGCTGGCCAGCCCGAACAGCACGCCCGCGGCCAGGCGCCAGGGCCGCGGCCCGAGTGTCGGGACGCCGCCGGACAGGTCGGCGCCGTCGGCGATCAGCCCGGCCAGTCGCCCGCGCAGTTGATCGCGGTCGAGCACGAGCGCGCCGAACGCGGCGAGGACGAAGAACTCGAGGAACACGTCGAGCAGCGCCGTGCGGGCGAGCACCAGCGACAGCCCGTCCAGGGCGATCAGCAGGCCGGCGATGGCGCCGAACAGGTTCGACCGGAACAACCGGCGGGCGATGCGGGCGAGCACGATGACGGTCAGGCAGCCCGCCACCGCCGGGAACACCCGCCAGCCGAAGGCGCTGTCGAGCCCGTTGCCGAACAGGTCGGTGCTCCAGCCGATCAGCCATTTGCCCAGCGGCGGATGCACGATGAACATGTAGCCGCGGTTGTCCTCGTAGCCGAAGCGCATGATCTCTTGCGCCTCGACCGGGTAGTACGCCTCGTCGAAGATCTTCTCGTTGGGAAAGCCCAGCCCCCAGAACCGGGTGAACCCGGCCAGGATGCCCAGGCCCACGACCACCAACCAGCCGATCCACGGCCGGGGGTCGTGCCAGGGCTGCAGCGCGGCGGGGACCGGGTGGTTCGGGCGGATCGGTTCGTCCGGGGAGTTCGGGTCGGCTACGGTCGGCCCGGACGGCATCTGGTCCGGGAGCGTCGCCGTCACGAGCGCGATGCTACTTGGGCTCGGCCCCGCGACCGCTGAGTACGGTATTGATCATGAAAACAGGTCGGGTGGTGCTCGCCGGGAGCCCGCTCGGGCGGGCAGGCGACGCGTCGTCCCGGCTGCGTGCGGCACTGGCCGAGACGCCGGTGATCGCCGCCGAGGACACCCGCCGGCTGCGCCGGTTGTGCCAGGACCTCGAGGTGACGCCGGCCGGGCGGATCGTGTCCTTCTTCGAGGGCAACGAGCAGCGCCGGGTGCCGGTGCTGCTCGACGCGCTGCGCGCAGGCGAGGACGTCCTCGTCGTGACCGACGCCGGGATGCCGTCGGTGTCCGACCCCGGCTACCGGCTCGTCGTTGCGGCGGTCGCCGAGGGCATCGCGGTGACCGCGCTGCCCGGCCCGTCGGCGGTGACGACGGCGCTGGCCGTGTCGGGGCTGCCGGTCGACCGGTTCTGCTTCGAGGGCTTCCTGCCGCGGCGGGCCGGCGAGCGTGGACGGGTGCTGGCGACCCTGGCGTCCGAACAGCGCACGCTGGTGCTGTTCGAGGCGCCGCACCGGCTCGCCGCGACGCTGGCCGACCTGGCCGCGCAGTTCGGGCCGGACCGGCCCGCCGCGGTATGCCGCGAGCTGACCAAGACCTACGAGGAGATCCGGCGCGGCCCGCTCGGCGAGCTGGCCGAATGGGCGGCCGGCGACGTGCGGGGCGAGATCACGATCGTGGTCGGCGGTGCGCCGGCCACGCCGATGTCCGCCGAGCCGGCCGAGCTGGCCGCGGCCGTGGCCGAGCGCGAGGCCGCGGGGGAGCCGCGCAAGGACGCGATCGCTGCGGTGGCCAAGCAGCGCGGCCTGCCCAAGCGGGACGTGTTCGACGCCGTGGTGGCCGCCAAGCCCTGACCAGGGCTCACCCTCGCCTTGACCTTCATCACGAGTGAGCGGCAAAGCGGCTCCGGGGGGCTCACTACGCTGATGACGTGAATGAGCACATCCTGACCGCGGTCGCCTGGCCGTATGCCAACGGCCCGCGCCACATCGGCCACGTCGCCGGCTTCGGTGTCCCGTCCGACATCTTCAGCCGCTATCAGCGGATGGCGGGCAACAAGGTGCTCATGGTCAGCGGCACCGACGAGCACGGAACGCCGATCCAGGTGCAGGCCGACAAGGAGGGTGTCAGCTCGCGCGAGCTCGCCGACCGCAACGCGCTGGTGATCGCCAAGGACCTGCAGAGCCTGGGGCTGTCCTATGACCTGTTCACCCGCACGACCACCCGCAACCACTACGCGGTGACCCAGGAGCTGTTCCTCGGCCTGCTCAAGAACGGCTACATCTTCTCCCAGCAGCAGCTCGGTGCCATCAGCCCGTCCACCGGGCGCACGTTGCCGGACCGCTACATCGAGGGCACCTGCCCGATCTGCGGGTACGAGAGCGCGCGCGGCGACCAGTGCGACAACTGCGGCAACCAGCTCGATCCGATCGACCTGATCGAGCCGCGCAGCAAGATCAACGGCGAGACGCCGCGCTTCATCGAGACCGAGCACTACTTCCTCGACCTGCCGGCCTTCGCCGAGGTGCTCGCCGAGTGGCTGAAGAAGCAGAACCACTGGCGCACGAATGTGCAGCGGTTCAGCCTGAACTTGCTCGAGGACCTGAAGCCGCGCGCGATCACCCGCGACCTCGAGTGGGGCGTGCCGGTGCCGCTGGACGGCTGGCGCGACCGTGCCGACAAGAAGATCTACGTCTGGTTCGACGCGGTGATCGGGTACCTGTCGGCGTCTATCGAGTGGGCCGCGCGCACCGGCGATCCGGAAGCCTGGCGCGCCTGGTGGCAGAACCCCGATGCCCGCAGCTACTACTTCATGGGCAAGGACAACATCGTCTTCCACTCCGAGATCTGGCCGGCCATGCTGTTCGGCTACTCCGGGATCGGCGCCAAGGGCGGTGAGCCGGGTTCGCTCGGCGCCCTCGACCGTCCGTACGAGGTCGTGTCGAGTGAGTTCCTGACGATGGAGGGCAAAAAGTTCTCGTCCTCGCGCAGTGTCGTGATCTACGTCGGTGACGTGCTCGCGCGCTACGACCCGGACGCCCTGCGCTACTACCTCGCGGTCGCCGGCCCGGAGACCCAGGACACCGACTTCACCTGGTCGGAGTTCCTGCGCCGCAACAACGAGGAACTGGTCGGGACGTGGGGCAACCTCGTGAACCGGACGATTTCGATGACGGCGAAGAACCTCGGCTCGATCCCGGCGGCAGGTCAGCTCACCGATGCCGACCACGCACTGCTCGCGACGTCCAAGGCAGCGTTCGGCACGGTCGGTGACCTGCTCGCCCGCTCGCGGCAGAAGGCGGCGATCAACGAGGCGATGGGTGTCGTCGGCGCCGCCAACAAGTACCTGTCGGACATGGAGCCGTGGAAGCTGAAGAACAGCAACCCGGAGCGGATGGCCTCGGTGCTGCACGTCGCGTTGCAGGTGGTCGACGACGCCAAGACGCTGCTGACGCCGTTCCTGCCGTCGTCCTCGGCCAAGGTGCACGCCGCCCTCGGTGGCACCGGCGACTGGGCCCGCATGCCGGAACTGGTCGAGGTGGACGAGCCGACCGCGCCCGGCTCGCCGAACTATCACGTGCTCACCGGTGATTACGACACCGGCGCCACGTGGGAGTCGACCCCGATCGAGGCGGGGCGCCCGATCGGCGCGCCGACGCCGATCTTCCGCAAGCTCGAGCCCTCGATCGTGGACGAGGAACTGGCCCGGCTCGCCCAGTGACCTCCTACCCCGCGAGTTGTCCGTGTGTCGTGACGTCATGACGGCGCGACACACGGACAACTCGGTGGAGGGGTTGGCGGTGCCGGTCTTCGACGCGCACACCCACCTGGACGCGATGGCGATCCGGGCCGGCGTCGCCCCGGACGACGATTTCGTCGCCGGTGTGCTCGCCGAGGCCCGGGTCGCCGGCGTGCAGGCCGCGGTCACGGTCGGTGACACCGTGGCGTCCTCGCGCTGGTGCGTACAGGCCGCACGGGCCCACCCCGACGTCCGGGCGGCGGTCGCGGTGCACCCGACCGAGGTGGACGGGCTCACAGACGCCGACTACGACGAACTCGAGCGACTGGCCCGCGACGACCGGGTCGTGGCGGTCGGCGAGACCGGCCTGGACTACTACTGGGACCGCACCGCCCCGGCGGCCCAGCAGGAACACTTCCGCCGGCACATCGAGCTCGCCAAGCGGGTGGGCAAGGCGCTGATGATCCACGACCGGGACGCCCACGCCGACGTGCTGCGCATCCTGCGCGAGGAGGGCCCGCCCGATCACGTCGTGTTCCACGCCTTCTCCGGCGACGTGGCGATGGCCCGCGAATGTGTCGCCGCGGGCTACGTGCTGTCGTTCCCGGGCGTGATCACGTTCAAGAACGCCCCGCAGCTGCGGGCGGCGGCCGCCGTCGTGCCCCTGGACCAGCTGCTGGTCGAGACCGACGCGCCCTTCCTCACGCCGCACCCGTTCCGCGGCCGCCCGAACGCCCCGCGGCTGTTGCCCCTGACCGTGCGCGCGCTGGCCGCCGCGGGCGGGCACAACCTGGACGAACTGTGCGCAACCGTGACGGCAACCGGAGAGCGCGTTTACGGATTGGTCACCACCGGGTAACGCACAATTGCCCCCGTTGACACGCCCGGCGTGGCCGCGTTCACACAAATACTTGATTTTCCAGCTATTTTCTGGTGGGAAATTGCGCGGAACACGCCGTGGCTCCCGCAGCTGCAGGGGTGCACGCACAATTTCATCGGGTGCGGGTGCGCGACCGCACTGAGATCGGCGTCACGGCAAAACGGGCAAATGTGGTCGGAGTGCGGATCCGCATTTGGCGGGAGCTGCAAACGCTCGTTACCGTGCCGTGACCGAGCAAGTTGCGAAAGTCCCTAGCTTCTTGCAGCACACGAGACGACCCGACACCCCTGGGGGATTACCAAGTGCGTCGAAGCGTCAAGTACGGCCTCTACGGTGCTGTACTCGCCGGCGTGACGAGCGTTGCCACCGCAGCGTTCGCCGCCAACGGCCCCGACCCGAAGTCGATCCATCTGCTGGTCGACGGCAAGGCTCAAACGGTGCAGACGACCGGAGACAAGGTCGGCACGGTGCTGAGCGACCTCGGCTACTCCGTCCACAGCCACGACCTGGTCGCCCCCGCGACCACGTCGCCGGTCCACAACGGCGAAACCATCGTGTTCAAGCGCGGCCGTGAGCTGCACCTGACCGTCGACGGCAAGCCGCGTGACGTCTGGACGACCGCGCCGACCGTCGCCGATGCGATGTCCGGGCTCGGGTACAAGTGGACCGACTTCGTGTCGGTGTCGCGCTCCAAGCGTCTGCCGCTGTCGCCGACCGCGATGGTCGTGCGCACCCCGAAGCACGTGGCGGTCCTCCACGACCACACCACGCGCAAGATCATCACCACCGACCAGAACGTCGGTCAGGTGCTGTCGGACCTGAACCTGCACGTGGGCAAGCGCGACCGCCTCGCGCCGACCCTGACGGCCCCGCTCACCGACGGCATGAAGATCGTGCTGAAGCGGGTGGACGTCAAGCGGGTCAAGGTCACGGACGCGATCCCGTACTCGGTGATCCACCGCAGCGACTCCTCGCTCTACCGCGGCACCAGCTCGGTCGCCACCAGCGGTGTCGAGGGCGCGCGCAGGATCGTCTACTCGGTGCTCGTCATCGACGGCAAGCACGCCAAGCGCACCGTCGTCAGCAGCACCGTCGTCCGCCGGCCGCGCAACGAGGTCGTGCGGATCGGCACCAAGGTGCGTCCGGCCCCCAAGCCGCAGCCGGCGCCGGCCCCCCGTCCGGCACCGGCCCCGGCGTCGACCAGCGGCCTGAACTGGGACGCCGTCGCGGCGTGCGAGTCGGGTGGCAACTGGGCGATCAACACCGGCAACGGCTTCTACGGTGGCCTGCAGTTCACGATCAGCACCTGGGACGCCTATGGCGGTCAGAGCTACGCGCCGCGTGCCGACCTCGCCAGCCGCGACGCCCAGATCGCGGTGGCCGAGAAGGTCTACGCAAGCCAGGGCGCAGGTGCCTGGCCGGTGTGTGGAGCCAACCTCTGAGCCGGTCCCCGGCTCGCGGCGGGGTATTTCCTGCCGTTTCGTAGTACCGGATGTTTCGCCCCGAGATCGGTCCGTTATGGTCCTGTGATCATTTCGGATCGGTCTCGGGCGCCAGCTGTAGATCCAAGGAGTTCTGAGTTTTGCTGCGCAGTATCAAGTACGGCCTCAGCAGTGCCGCCGTCGCCGGCGTCGTCGCCGGAACGGTCGCCTTCACCGGCGGCCCCACCGACAAGACGGTCCACCTGCTCGTCGACGGCCAGCCCCGCACCGTGACCACCACCGCCGCGGACGTACGCGGCGCTCTGGCCGGCGCCGGCCTGCATGCCGGCGCGCACGACCTGCTGGCCCCGGCCGCTGCCGCGCCGTTGAAGAACGGCGAGACGGTGGTGCTCAAGCGCGGACGCCAGATCCAGCTGAGCATCAACGGCGCCGAGCGCACCGTCTGGACCACCGCGCCGACCGTCGCCGCGGCGCTCGACTCGCTGGGTTACCCGCCCGCATCGTTCACCTCGGTGTCGCGGTCGAAGCGACTGCCGCTGGGCGTCACCGACATCGCGCTGCGCACCCCCAAGCGCGTCACGGTCGTTCACGACGGCAAGCGCACCAGCGTGCTGAGCACCGCCACCGACGTCGGCGCGCTGCTCGACCAGCTCTCGCTGCACATCGGCCCCTACGACCGGGTGTCGGCCAAGGCGTCGACGCCGCTGACGACCGGGCTGAAGCTGATCCTCACCCGGGTGCGCCACCACGCGATGTTCGACACGCGCAGCATCCCCTTCGCCGTGCGGCAGATCAACGACTCGTCCATGCTGCGCGGCCACACCCAGGTGATCACCGCCGGCCGCACCGGGCTGATGCACGTCTCGTACGCCGTCATCTACGTCAACGGCAAGCAGGTCGGCACCACCCACGTCAACCGCGACGTCGTGCGCAATCCGCGCACCGAGGTCGAGAAGGTCGGCACCAAGGCGCCGCAGCCGGTCTACACCGGCACGCCTACCTCGGCCCAGTCGATCGCTCGCTCGATGATGATGCAGAAGTACGGCTGGGGCGACGGCGAGTTCAGCTGCCTCGTGCAGATGTGGAACAACGAGAGCGGCTGGCGCACCAACGCGCTGAACCCCAGCGGCGCCTACGGCATCCCGCAGTCGCTGCCGGGCTCGAAGATGGCCTCGGCGGGTTCGGACTGGCAGACCAACGCCGCGACCCAGATCAGCTGGGGCCTGCAGTACATCGCCTCGCGGTACGGCACCCCGTGTGGCGCGTGGGGCTTCTGGCAGGCGCACAACTACTACTGACGAGTAGGGTCGGGGCATGACGGTCACCGACCAGCGCCCGGCGCAGGCACCGACCAGTGAGTCCATCCCGGCCGTCGTCGCGCGGTTGCGCGCGACGTTCGAGAGCGGGCGCACCCGTCCACTCGAATGGCGCATCGGCCAGCTCGAGGCGCTCGAGCGGATGCTCGCGGAGCGTGAGCGCGACTTCGTTGCGGCCATCGTCGCCGACCTCGGCCGCAACGAGGTGGACGCCTGGCTCGCCGACGTCGCGCCCGTCGTCGCGGAGTCCAAGTACGCCCGCAAGCACCTGCGCTCGTGGACCAAGCCGCAGCGCACCGGATTGCCGCTGAGCGTGCAACCCGGCAAGGCGTGGGTGCAGTGGGAACCGCTGGGCGTCACCGGGATCATCGGGCCCTGGAACTACCCGGCCTTCCTCGTCCTGTCGCCGCTGGTGGGGGCGATCGCCGCGGGCAACTGTGCGGTGCTCAAGCCGTCCGAGCACACGCCGACGGTGTCGGCCGTGCTCGCCGAGCTGGTGCCGCAGTATCTGGACGCCGACACCGTCGCCGTCGTCGAGGGCGCCGCCGTCGAGACGCAGGAACTCATCGACCAGCGCCTCGACCACTGCTTCTTCACCGGCGGCCCCGAGATCGCGCGGCACATCATGACCGCGGCGGCCAAGCACCTGACCCCGGTGACGCTCGAGCTGGGCGGCAAGAGCCCGGTGATCGTCGCCGACGACGCCGCGGTGCGCGTGGCCGCGCGGCGGGTGGCGTTCGGGAAGTTGATGAACTCCGGGCAGACCTGCATCGCGCCCGACTACGTCCTGGTCGACCGGCGGGTGCGCGACCAGTTCGTCACCGAGCTGCGCACCGCGATCGAGACCTTCAAGGGCGACCGCCCGCTGCCGCTGGTGCACGAGCGCCGCGCCGGCCGGATCGGCGAGCTGATCGCCGGCGCGGGCGGCACGCTCGTGCGCGGCGGCACGGTGGACACCGCGGCCCGCACCGCGGAACTCACCGTCATCGTCGACCCCGACCCGGCCTCGGAACTGATGCGCGAGGAGATCTTCGGGCCGGTGCTGCCGATCGTCAGCGTCGACTCCCTCGACGACGCCATCGCGAAGGTGAACGCCGGTGAGAAGCCGCTCGCGCTCTACCTGTTCAGCAACAGCCGCGACACCGAGCGGCGCGTGCTCGCCGAGATCAGCAACGGCGGCACGGTGATCAACCACGTGATCTACCACGTGCTGGCCCCCGGCCTGCCGTTCGGCGGCGTGGGCAACAGCGGTATGGGCGCCTACCACGGCCGGTGGGGCTTCGAGACGTTCAGCCACCGCAAGGCCGTGCTGCGCAAGCCGACCCGTCCCGACCCGAACCTGCTCTACCCGCCGTACAACAAGCTCAAGGAGCGGCTGCTGCGAGCGGTCTTCTGAGCCGCCTGCTCGGCCCGGTCGAGATCCGCTCGCTCGCCGCCCAGCTCGGGGTCCGGCCCACCAAGACGCTCGGGCAGAACTTCCTGCACGATGCGAACACGATCCGGCGCATCGTGCGGACGGCCGACCTCGTCGCGGGCGAGCACGTGCTCGAGATCGGGCCCGGGCTGGGTTCGCTGACGCTCGGCCTGCTCGACGCCGGTCATCGGGTCACCGCCGTGGAGATCGATCCGGTCCTGGCCGGCGCGCTGCCGGCGACCGTGGCGCAACGGTTCACCGACGCGCCGCTGACCGTGATCACCGGAGACGCGCTGCGGGTCGAGCTGCCCGGCGCACCGAGCGCGCTGGTGGCGAATCTGCCGTACAACGTCGCCGTGCCGGTGGTGCTGCACCTGCTGCAGACGCTGCCGTCCTTGCAACGCGGGCTGGTGCTGGTGCAGGCCGAGGTCGCCGAACGGCTGGCCGCGCCACCCGGTTCCAAGGTGTACGGAGTGCCGAGCGTGAAGCTCGCCTGGTACGGCTCGGCCGCCCGGGCCGGTGCGGTCTCGCGGACCGTGTTCTGGCCCGTCCCCAACGTCGACTCCGGGCTCGTCAAGCTGGTCCGGCACGAGCCGCCGGAGACGACGGCGACGCGGGCCGAGGTCTTCGCCGCGATCGACGCCGCATTCGCCCAGCGTCGCAAGACGCTGCGCGCCGCGCTCGCCGGGTGGGCCGGCTCGTCGGCCGCCGCCGAGCAGGCGCTGCGCGCGGCCCATATCGATCCGACGGCGCGCGGCGAGACCCTCGACGTCGCTGCGTACGCGCGGCTGGCCGCCGTCGGCGCTAGCGCCGGGCGGCCGCGATGACCTCGCGCAGCACCACGTTCAGATGCTCCAGGTCGTCGGCGGGCAGGCCGAGCTGCGCGGCGATCCGGTCAGGGACCTTGAGCGCCTGACGGCGCAGCTTGCGCCCGTCCGCGGTCAGCCGGACGGCCAGCATGCGCTCGTCGCCGCCATCGCGCTCGCGCACCACCAGACCGGCCGCCTCGAGGCGTTTTACCAGCGGTGACAGGGTTCCTGGCTCCAGCGCCACCGTTTCGCCGAGGTCGCGCAGCGAGCGGGGTTCACGTTCCCAGAGCGCGAGCATGACCAGGTACTGCGGGTGGGTCAGGCCCAACGGCTCGAGCACCGGACGGTAGAGCGCGACGATCTCGCGGGTCGCCACGGCCAGGGCGAAACAGACCTGGCGCTCGAGCGCGAGCGGGTCGATGGTGCGCATGATTGTGAGCGTACCAATAGTTCGTAGGCTAATGATTCGGCTACGATGGGTGTCGTGAGTACGGAGATCGTGCGACCCGGACCCGTCCAGTGGCTGCGCTACGCATATGTGGGTTCGATCGCGCCGCAACACCGCGACTGGGTGCTGCACGACGCGACGGCGAAGACCTGGGTGCTGCGGCATGCCGCGCGGTACTGGGCGATCATCGGCCCGCTCGTGGTGGTGGCCATGCTGGCGCTGCCCGCGTCGTGGCAGCTGCGCGTGCTGTCGTGCCTCACGGCCGCGATGTCGATGATGGTGTTCTACCTCGCCTACAGCACCGAGTCGGTCGACCGCCGGGTCGAGAAGGCGGGTCACCCCAGCGGGCTGGCCGCGCACATGCGGCAGGAGCGCGCGGTCGCGGCGCAGCGCGCAACCGTCGCCCGCTACCGCGAGCGCCGGGCGGCGCGCCGGTAGCCTGACAAGCGATGATCGGCGCGCAACCGGATCGGGCCGGCCGCCTCGCCGCGGCCCTCGATCGCGACGGCCCGACCTGCGTGTGGTGCGCCCGTCGCTTCGGCGCCCTGGTCGTGCCGACGACCGAGCACGTGGTGCCGCGCGTGAAGGGCGGCCCGTCCTGGCTCGAGAACGAGGTCGCCGCGTGCCGGCGCTGCAATCGCGAGCGCGGCCACCGGGCACCCGTCCCGTGGCTGGAGGAGTGTCTGCGCCGTGGCCGGCGCGCCGACGGGGCGCGGCTGCTGCGCGTGCTCGCCGAACTCGACGCCGCGATCGCCCGGCGCGGTGGTCAGCGCCGCGCCCGTCCCTACGTCCGCTCGCAGTTGCGGCGTCTGAACTCTCTCGTGGGCGCGCATCACTGAGGCAGCTGGTGAGTCCCGGCTCACCGGATGCATCACTGATGCGCGGGCAGCGGCTAGGAGCGCCCGGCGAACAGGCTGGTGACCGAGCCGTCCTCGAAGACTTCCTTGATCGCCTTCGCGAGCAGCGGCGCGATGGACAGGACGGTCAGCTTGTCGAACTGCTTCTCGGGCGAGATCGGCAGCGTGTTGGTGACGACGATCTCGCTGATCCGGCTGTTCTTGAGCCGGTCGACCGCGGGTGCGGAGAAGATCCCGTGGGTGGCGGCGACGATCACGTCGGTCGCGCCCGAGTCGAACAGCAGGTTCGCCGCCTTGAGCATCGACCCGCCGGTGTCGATCATGTCGTCGATCAGCAGGCAGTAGCGGCCGGCGACCTCACCGACCACCCGGTTGGCGACGACCTCGTTCGCGGCGTCGATGTTGCGGGTCTTGTGCACGAACGCGATGTCCAGCCCGCCTAGGGAATCGGCCCACTGCTCGGCGGTGCGTACCCGGCCGGTGTCGGGGGAGACCACGACGAGGTCCTCGCGCCCGTACTTGTGCAGCACGTGCTGCGAGAGCAGCGGCAGCGCGAACAGGTGGTCGACCGGGCCGTCGAAGAACCCCTGGATCTGCGCGGTGTGCAGGTCGACGGCCATCAGCCGGTCGGCGCCGGCGGTCTTGAACAGGTCGGCCATCAGCCGGGCCGAGATCGGCTCGCGGCCGCGATGCTTCTTGTCCTGGCGCGAGTACGGGTAGAACGGCGCGACCACGGTGATCCGCTTCGCCGACGCGCGCTTGAGTGCGTCGATCAGGATGAGGGTCTCCATGACCCACTCGTTGATCGGCGAGGTGAAGGCCTGGACGACGAAGGCGTCCGTGCCGCGCACCGACTCGTTGGGACGGATGAACAGCTCGCCGTTGGCGAACTGGCGGCGCGTGGTCGGCGTCACGGTGACGCCGATGTGCGAACCGATCTCGTCGGTGAGTTCCGGGAACGCCCCGCCGGACAGCAGCACCAGGCTCTTTCGGGCGGCGACCTCGAGTGTCGACATCTACGCTTGGTCCTCCGCCCGGGCGGCGCGGGCGGCCGCCTCGGCTGCAGGCGTGCCCGGTCGCTTTCTCTCCACCCAGCCTGCCACGTTTCGCTGCCTGCCGCGTGCCACCCCCAGCGCTCCGGGGGGTACGTCACTCGCGATGACCGAGCCCGCTGCCGTGTAAGCGCCGTCGCCGATCTCGAC